>NZ_CBFHNB010000015.1:0-36616 GCF_965657105.1 Puniceispirillum sp. (SeqCode) | reverse complement strand
CGATGCTGCGTAAAAGCCGCGCTGTTTGGGGTGCCGGTGCGGTGATGATGAGCTTGCGGGTCATAATCATGGTGCCGGTTTTGTCAGTCAGGCAAAGACCATTGCTATTGGTGCCTGTTAGCGGGTGTGGCATGATGCTGGCGATCTCAATGTTCTGGCGGATGTCTAGACCATCACCCATAAAGACAGCTAGGTCACGCATTGTCGGTGATCCGGCATAGGCGTCTTTATCTTCGGCAATCTGCCACCGCGCCACCGCACCAGCTTTTTCGGCGGCGTGCAGAACCGCGTTGAAGTCATCACCTTTGGCGGTGATGAACTGCGCCCCATGATTAAAGGTGAAATTGTCGGCACGGCGCGTTGAAACGCGTCCACCAATACGGCGCCCCTTGTCAATGACAAGGACATGCTGGCCTGACTTATGCGCAGCTCTGGCGGCGGCAAGGCCGGAAATGCCTGCGCCAATTATCACAAGATCAAAAATCACATCATTAGTCACGCCAGAAACTCCAAAACATCATTAAAGGCATATATAATATATATTCTTTGGCTAGCCGCATGGTCATATCATGCCCTATAATAGCTATCCACGATAAAGCGGATGCTGGCTGTGAATAAAGCCAGTGACTGTGTCATTACTATGCGGAGTTTGCCATGCTTACCCGGACTACTTCCTATGAATTATTGCGCGAACATGCCACACGACTTGGCGCGGTTAAGCTGGCCGACCTAATCCATGATCCGGCGCGGGCGCAAGATATGGTATTTGCCAGTGATGATATGGAAGTCGATATTGCGCGCCAGCATATTGATGGCGCGGCACTTGATGCGCTTTTGGTGCTGGCCGCCGAAGCCAAAATTGCTGATAAACGCGATGCCATGTTTGCCGGTGCGGCGATTAACAAAAGTGAAAACCGTCCGGTTGTGCATGCCGACTTGCGAAGCCCAGCAACACGCACAAGCGCACGCTATCAGAAGATGGTTGATTTTGCCGAAGCCACGCGTAGTGCAGGTGCCTATGACGATATTATCAATATCGGTATCGGTGGATCGGATCTGGGGCCAGCGATGGTGGCGATGGCTTTGGCACCTTTCGCATCAGGTGCGCGCGTGCATTATGTTTCGAATGTCGATCCGAGCCATTTGCATGATGTGCTGGCGCGTTGTAAGGCGTCGCACAGTCTGGTGATTGTAACATCTAAAACCTTTACCACGGCTGAAACCATGCGCAATGCAGGCTTGGCGCAATCATGGCTTGATATGGGCGGCGGTGACAGCAAAAGCCAGATGGCGGCGGTGACAGCGGCGGCTGATAAGGCGGCTGACTGGGGCATTGATTCAGCACAGATATTTGATTTTGAAGCCGGTGTGGGCGGGCGTTATTCGTTATGGTCGGCGGTTGGATTGCCGGTGATGCTGGCCATTGGCGCAGATCAATTTGCTTTGTTTCTAGATGGTGGGTCGTCGATGGATGCGCATTTCAAGACCGCACCATTAGCCAAAAATATCCCTGTATTGCTGGGGCTTTTGCGAATCTGGAACCGGAATTTTCTTGGCTATCCGACGCATGGGATTATGCCCTATGACCAGCGTCTGGCAAGGGTGCCAGCCTGGGCACAGCAGCTGGAAATGGAATCGAATGGCAAATCAGTATCGCGTGATGGCGAAATGCTTGGTTACGCAACAGCTCCGGTTATCTGGGGCGAAGCTGGAACCGGATGCCAGCATTCATTCTTTCAGGCTTTGCATCAAGGGCATGACATTGTGCCGCTTGATATTCTGTTTCCGCGGCAACCGGTTGGCTTGCATCTGGCCGATAGCTGGCCGGACGATATTTGGCAGGACAGCCATCAGGTGTTAGTGGTGAATGCGTTGGCACAAGCCGAAGCGCTGGCGCTGGGCCGCGAAAATGCTGAACTGCCGCATAAGAATTTTGGCGGTGGGCGGCCATCAACAGTGATGAGCTGGGATCAGACAACCCCCTTTGCGCTGGGGCGTTTGCTGGCATTATATGAACATGTGACGATTGTCAGCGGCTTTTTATGGGATGTGAACAGCTTTGACCAGTGGGGGGTCGAGTTGGGCAAGGAAATGGCGACCTCGTTTGAGGCGCATCTGAAGGCTGGTACCATACCGGCGGGGATGAGTCCGACGGCGGCTGATTTTTTGGCACGCCTTGCCACAAAAGCATGAGCCAGACCATAGCTAATGGCACGGTATCTCTGAATGATTGGCAGCATTTTATCGGGATTGACTGGTCAGGTGCCAAGGGCGCAACGCATCAAGGTATCCAGCTAGCGATGGCCACGCCCGGACGGGGCGCACCTGTTGGGATATATCCAAGCGATAGTGCTGAATGGAGCCGCGAAGCGGTTCGCGACTATCTTATCGATCTGGTATCGTCGGGCATCGGGTCAATTCTGGTGGGAATTGATTTTGCCTTTGCGCATCCGTTTCACGATATGGATAGCTATTTCCCCGGTCAGGATATGTCACCTGCAACCGCCGCCGACCTATGGTGTCTTGTCGAGCGCGTGAACAAAGATAATCCGCATCTTTATGGTGGCGCGATGTTCACCACAGCCCCATGGGGCGATTATTATCTGGCACCACCTGCCTATGGTAAAACAGCGCCACGCTATCAGTCACGTCGTCGTCTTGCTGAGACCGCTTGCCGCGAAGCTGGACGTAGCCCATCGCCAACATTCAAAGCGGTTGGCGCCGATAATGTCGCCACCGGCTCAATGGCGGGGATGCGCCTGTTGCATCAGTTGAAACAGCATCTTGGCACAGAGGTGGCGATGTGGCCTTTTGATGATCTGGATGCGGTGACAGCGGCATCATTGACGCTGGTGGAAATTTTCCCAAGTTATCATTTCCACCGTGCGGGTTTTGATCCGGCGAACAAAGCCGCGCGTGATGCCGGGTTTATGACGGACGCGCTGGGGGCCTATGACAGTGATGGTGTGCCGCCGGATTATGCGCCGCGCGGGCGTGATGCCGATGAAGCGGATGCAATGATCGCGGCAGCAGCGCTACGTTTTTTCGCGCCGCATGCCGCTTATTGGCAGAGACCCGAACAAGCTGCGCGCGAAGGCTGGATTTTTGGGGTGCCGATCAGCTTCTAAAGCCTCTATCTCAAAGCTGTGTCATTTGAAAACCATTCACCACTATTTTTAAACCGCATTGAAAACTGCATGAATGTCTTTCTTTTGTCATGAATGCGGTCAAGGTCTGGATCCAGAACCATTATGTATTTTATGCCTTTGTATGCGGTGGCTATAATTTTATCTGGCTTGCTGTAGTTAAAATGCTTGTATCCTTTCAGATCAAATACATTTTCATTCGCCCAATAAATTGCATATCTAAGGTCGGCTTTGGGTAAGCGTGCAAGTTTGGCGTGGGTAGCCTTAAACCATGGATTCGTCGATGTGAACAGAATAGCGTCATGAGTATTATGATATTTTAGTACCGAACCGTTACTTCCCCGAATTGTATGCCAGTCCTTCATGTTTATAGGCAATAGCTGCTTATATTTTTTGTCCTTTTTTTGAGCGTCGGTCTTTGATGCTTTGTCTTTGATACCGCTGAGGTTGTTACCAGTGACGATTTCATCGCATGTGCCCCAGACATACCCGATATGCGTATAACCTGTTCCAAATTCCATACGGCTGGCGATTTTGTTAGTGGTGAAGAAATAGCTATAGATACGTTTGGCATCATAGGGTTTGCCATGTTTGTCTTTGGGGCGTTCCAGATATGTCCATTCGATGCGTTCATCATTGCGCTTGGTGATGGTGCCTTTGAGCTTGTCATAATAGCTTTGAAATAAAATCTGGTCGCCGACAATGCGGTGTTTTTGCGACGGGGGTATCCATGCCTTTGCAAATTTGGCAGAATAATTGGTGTTATTATTATATTTTTCGAAAGTGCAATCGAGTAGAAAATCTTTGTCGCCAACCTGTCCGGCGGTGGCGCTGGTGCTGGTCAAAGGCAGGGCAATCAAAAGCATTGTAATCACGCCGATATATCGCAAGGCCGCCAGATACGATATATGTGTGGGCATGACGCTATGCAGGGCGGTTGTAAAATGGGTGCGCATGATGGCTATCCTCAATCTATCTTTTAGGCCTCTATCTATCTTTCAGGCCTCTACCTATTTTTAAGGGTAAGCGTAACAAGAATCGTTTAAAGAAACGTTAATGTGGGCAAAAGTTGTTATTTGTTTGCCGATATATGCGTCCTAGGGTTAACTATATTTAACTATGATGCCTTATGCCCTAATCGTTTATGCTTATATTTTTATGACGGAGACTCATCATGCCAGCCTTATTGCCCGATATTGATCCCGATGGACTGCTTGAATATTCAGTGGTGTTCACTGACCGCTCGTTAAATTCAATGTCGCAAAAGTTTCAGGCTGTGATGCGGGATATTTCGGGTGCGCTAAAGCGCGCTTATAACGCGCATTCTGTTATCGCGATTCCGGGTGGTGGCACCTATGGTATGGAAGCGATCGCGCGGCAATTTGCCGATGACCAGCATGTGATGATTATCCGCAATGGCTGGTTCAGTTTCCGCTGGAGCGAGATTTTGGAGAAAGGCAAAATTGCCAAAAGTAGCACCGTGCTGGTGGCGGCGCGGCAACAGGGTGGCGATGGTGATAACCGCCAGACACCTTTTGCGCCGCATGCTGTTGACGATGTCTGCGCCCAGATAGCCCGCGAAAAACCGGCGGTGGTGTTTGCCCCGCATGTGGAAACATCTGCGGGTATGATCTTGCCGGATGATTATATCCGCGCTGTGTCCGATGCGGTACATGCGGTTGGTGGGTTATTCGTGCTTGATTGTGTGGCATCAGGTGCCTTGTGGGTTGATATGCAAGCCTGTGGGGTCGATGTTTTGTTGAGCGCCCCGCAAAAGGGCTGGAGCGCATCACCGTGTAGCGGGCTGGTTATGTTGTCACAAGCCGCGCGCGAAAAAATTGAAGATACCAATGCCGCCAGCTATGTCTGCGATCTGAAAAAATGGCTAGGCATAATGGAAACCTATGAAAATGGTGGTCATGCCTATCATGCGACCATGCCAACCGACGCGCTGGCGATATTCCGTGATTCCTTGCTGGAAACTGAAGCCTATGGTTTTGAAAAAACCCGACAAGAGCAGATTGATCTTGGTGCAGCGATCCGCAGCTTGCTGGAAAGTCGGGGCTTTCGTTCGGTGGCTGCATCCGGATTTCAGGCACCATCGGTTGTTGTCAGTTTTACCGATGATGATAATCTGAAAAATGGCAGCGCTTTTGCCGCTAATGGCGTGCAAATTGCCGCGGGTGTGCCATTGGAATGTGGCGAGGGGCCTGATTATAAAAGCTTCCGTATTGGGCTTTTTGGCTTGGATAAGCTGCATAATTGTGAGCGCACAGTCGCTAATTTCGCGGCGGCACTTGATAAAATAGTCAGCTAGCCAGTTGTGCCAAATAGGTTTTGCTATACCAGTCAAACATCAAAATACAGGCGATGATGACGGTGGCAAAGCCAGCATAATGCAGTATCCGTTTGGCGCGCTCTGACAGGTCGCTTTTGCTGACAAAAACCGAGGCAAGGTAAAGCGCACCCACTAGAAGTAGGAAGCCAAGGCCGCCAAAAAGAACGATATCAATTTTCATGTAACCCTCTGACAAAATGTATCTGGTTATGTCTAGCAAGGCTGGAGATGTGGCGCACCTGAAATCGGCCTACTGGCGGTCGGAGATTGATGTTTTACCCTTTATGGCCAGCGCATAAAGCTAGTTTGGCATCGCGGGGCAGGGCTTTGATGGCATATTCACGCTGGCTGGCATGGCTTCGGTCTTGACAGGTTTCGTGATAGACAAGCGTGAAGGGCCCACGCCCCTTGGTATATTTTGCCCCAAGCCCGTCGGTATGTGCGGTAATGCGGGCATCCAGATCATTGGTGATGCCGGTATAGAGGCTGTTATCGGCACATTTAAGAATATAGACGACCCATTGCATCGAAGGCTTCACCTGGTTACGTGTTTAGGTATGATAGCCTTACGCGAAAAAGATTGATAAGGGTATGATTTTTCAAGGTATGGATTAATGCGTTTTTCCTATGATGTGGTGATTATCGGCGCTGGCGCTGCTGGATTGATGTGCGCGATTGCGGCAGGCAAACGCGGACGCCAGGTCATTGTGCTGGATCACGCGCGAAAGATTGCCGAAAAAATCCGTATTTCGGGCGGAGGCCGGTGTAATTTTACTAATCGATATGCCAGCCCAGATGCGTTTCTGTCGCATAATCCGCATTTTATGAAATCGGCGTTGCAGCAATATTCGCAACATGATTTTGTGGCGCTTGTCGAAAAGCATGGTATTGCCTATCACGAAAAGAAACTAGGTCAGCTTTTCTGTGATGAATCGGCACAGGATATTATCACTATGCTACTCGATGAATGTGCTGATGCGGGTGTTACGGTCACGAACGAAACGCTTATTGAGGCGGTTGCCAAGACGCCGCAAGGCAGATTCGAGATCGTGTCTGATCGCGGTGTCTATGACGCAGAATCGCTGGTGATTGCCAGTGGCGGCCTGTCGATTCCGAAAATTGGTGCCACCGGCTTTGGTTATGATATTGCGCGCCAGTTCGGGCTTGGGGTCCGCCAAACAAGTGCGGGGCTGGTGCCTTTGACATTCGCCGCCGAGCTGTTAGCGCGATGCAAGGATATATCTGGCTTATCGGTCGAGGCCGAGGTGCAATGCGGCAAGACGCAGTTTGCCGAAGGGTTGTTGTTCACACATCGCGGCCTGAGTGGGCCATCGATTTTACAGATTTCATCCTATTGGAACGCTGGTCAGACGCTTTCGGTCAATCTGGCACCAGCCCATGATATGTGCAATGTGATGACTGAGAAAAAGCGTAGCCATCCAAAGCAGGATGCCCAAACGATCCTGTCCGAATTCATGCCGAAGCGTCTGGCGAGTTTGTTTTGTGCGCTTCATGACAGTGCGGGAAGGCTGGCCGATATGCCGGATAAAAAGCTGACGGCATTGGGCATGGCTGTGAATGACTGGCAGGTTCTGCCACATGGCACCGAAGGCTATCGGACTGCCGAAGTAACACTGGGCGGCGTAGATACGGATGATCTATCATCAAAGACCATGCAAGCGCGCCAGACTGAAGGGCTGTATTTCATCGGCGAAGTCGTGGATGTGACAGGTCATCTTGGTGGCTATAATTTTCAATGGGCATGGTCGTCAGGCTATGTGGCCGGACAACATGCCTAGCGAAAATTAAGTGACCTGTTCAAAGTCGCCATTTTTTTCATTGTAAAAATATAGATCGCCTTCGCCAATATCGTTCCATAGACCATGCAGTGAAAGGGTGTCATTCTCGACAGCCTGTCTGACAAAGGGAAAGCTCATAAGATTTTCGAGTGATACCAAAACCCCTTCGCGTTCCAGTGCGGCAATTTGTTGTTCTTCGGTTTCCAGATGTTTAACGCGATCAAAGCCAGGCCGCAGAATATCCATCCAGCGTCCAACAAAGCTGGTGCTTTCTTCGAGTTGGGGGGCCTTGCCCGAACACATTTGATGACAGCCATTCACGCCGCCGCATCCCGAATGACCCAGAACAATGATATGCGCAACACCCAAACTTGTGACCGCATATTCAACCGCCGCCGAGGTGCCGTGATAATCGCCTGTCGGTGAATAGGGTGGCACCAGATTGGCAACATTGCGGTGAATGAAGAATTCGCCAGTATCAGACCCGAACATCGCGGTCACATGAACGCGGCTATCACAGCATGAAATGACCATCGCGCGTGGATGTTGCCCTTCTTCCGCCAGATGTTTGTACCAGACCTTGTTTTCGACAAATTTGGTTGCTTTCCATCCCTGAAAACGCTGGATCAAATAAGTAGGTAGGGGGGCAGCATTCATCATTTATCTATCCTGATCGTGATTGCGGTTAGTTCAAATCAAAGCCATAACTTAGCGTTAATAGGCTCAAAAATCTAGATAGCTATATGACTATCTATCAATGAGATGTCGATAGGTGTTTCACGTTGAGTTGTTTATTGATCAAAATCATTCGGATATCGTTGGCCTAGCATGTGAATGATGTTATCGAGGAATTTCGCCGCCGCGACCGGCAGAACTCGGCCTTTTAACTGGCCAATATGTAATATGCCAGCTGGCACATCGTCAGTATCAAAGGGGCGCGCCACAATGGCAGATGCCGGTTTAGTTTCATTTGATGTGATGCCGGGCTCTAGGCTGATCGGAATTTGGAATGAAATGGCATCTTCATGCATAAGATAATTCTGCATAAATTCAAAACTGTCGGATTCGATGATCGTGTTCATCTTGATATTGCGTTTCATCTGCCCGACATCAAGAAGTTGCCGCACTCCGCTTTTGGGCGTAGGCAAGATGGCAGGCACATCAATGCAATCACGCAGACGTATAACATCCTTTTTGGCAAGCGGATGTGACGCTGACATCAAACAATGTACGGTCTGACGGGCGGTAGCGATGACCTGAAAATCAGTGGTGCGCACTGGGGCAAAAACAAAAGCAAGATCAGCATCAAGCGATAGAAGCGATGCCTCGGCAGCATCGCCATATTGGCGCAGTAATTCAAAGGTAACGGCATTATGCTGGTCTCGATATTGCGCCACCAATTCAGGCAAGAAAAACCGCAGCACATCGGCACCGCCAGCAATTTTGACATGACCACGGCGGACGCCCGTTAAATCGGATATTTGTGATTGAACACGCGCCAAATCGGCGATCTGGTTGCGGACATGCTGGACAAATAATTCACCTGCTGTGTTCAGACGAACCCCGCTGGGCAGTCTTTCGAAAAGGGGTTGCCCAAGTTCATCCTCTACCTGCAGAATCCGGCGATTCAATGCCGTTGAGGTGATGGCTAGTTTTTCAGCCGCTTTACGGATCGATTTTTCGCGCGCAACAGCGTCTATAAAGCGCAAATTGGTCATATGCCGCATTGGGGTGCCTCCTGCCTGCTTTTATCGACATTAGATTGTGTATTAGATCCCATTAAATACCATAGTGATGCAAAAAACGCATCGCCACAATGCAAAATGAGCAGAATTTTTTTTCAGCATAGTTGGTTAATAACGTTCATCCGGTCTTTTTGGCGAGGATATCGGGTGAATGTTCACGATCGAATGTTCCAAGATGATTTACAGGATGGGGCGTCGCGCTTTGTAAAGCGCCCGACCCAGGAAGGATTGAATATGAAATATATAGTAGCAATTATCCAACCAAGTCGGCTGACGGCCGTGCATGAAGCATTGGTAGCTGTTGGTGTCGAAGGGCTGACATCGAGCGAAGTTCAGGGATATGGACGCCAGAAAGGCAAAAGTGAAGTCTATCGTGGTGCTGAATATACCGTGCATTTCCTGCCCAAGGTAAAAATCGAGCTCGCTGTCGCCGCTGATATGGCAGACAAAGCCGTTGAAGCGATCAAGAGTGTTAGCGCCACGGGAAAGATTGGTGACGGCAAAATTTTCATTTTGAATCTTGAAGACGCAATGCGCATTCGCACCGGTGAAACCGGTGTTGATGCTCTGTAAGAAAAGGGAGTTTCTAATGCGTAATTACAATAAAATTCTAGGCCTAGCGGTTGCCACTGTCGCAGTTGCAGCTTTGCCTACAGTCGCGTTTGCTCAGGAATTACCTGAACATGGCGTCTATATCTTGAATTCACTCCTGTTCCTTATGGCAGGTTTTCTGGTCATGTTCATGGCTTGTGGTTTTTGTATGTTGGAGGCAGGCCTTGTGCGTGCCAAAAACACAACAATGCAACTGACCAAAAACATGGCACTATTTTCGATTGCGGCGGTTGGTTATTATCTCATGGGTTACAATTTGATGTATCCATTGGGCGACTGGTCAATTGAAGGCTATTTCTCGGGTCTGTTCCCGGCCGTAGCGGTTATGGAAGCTGTTGGTATCACGGCTGAAGGCGCTGACGATATCAGCTATGCTACAACTGGTTCGGATTATTTCTTCCAGTTGATGTTCTGTGCGGCAACGGCTTCGATTGTTTCAGGTACAGTTGCTGAACGTGTCAAGCTCTGGCCTTTCCTTGTCTTTACGCTGATCCTGACTGCCTTCATCTATCCACTACAGGCAAGTTGGAAATGGGGCGGAGGTTTCCTTGACGCAATGGGCTTCCTCGATTTTGCGGGCTCGACAGTCGTGCATTCAGTCGGTGGCTGGGCAGCGCTTGCTGGTGCCTTGGTAATCGGTGCGCGCACGGGCAAATATAAAGATGGCCGGGTGATCCCGATGCCAGGTGCGAATCTACCGCTTGCAACATTGGGTACCTTTATCCTGTGGCTTGGCTGGTTTGGCTTTAATGGTGGATCGCAGTTGGCGATGGGAACTATTGGTGATGTTGCTGATGTATCGCGTATCTTTGCCAATACAAATGCGGCTGCTGCTGGTGGTTCGATTGCGGCTTTGCTCCTGACCCAGATTTTCTACAAAAAAGTCGATCTGACAATGGTTCTAAATGGTGCTTTGGCTGGTCTGGTGTCGATCACGGCTGAACCTCTGACACCAACACTTGGCGCGGCGACGATGATCGGTGCTGTCGGTGGTGTGATTGTGGTTTTTGCAGTGCCATTCCTAGACAAGCTGAAGATTGACGATGTTGTTGGTGCGATCCCTGTGCATTTGATTGCTGGTATCTGGGGCACGCTTGCTGTGCCGCTGACAAATAGTGATGCCAACTTCGGAACGCAGATCACGAGTATCGTCATTGTTGGTGTGTTCACATTCGTCGTGTCATACGTGGTGTGGATGGTGTTGAAAATGGTGATGGGTGTTCGGGTTAGCGAAGAAGATGAGATCGCTGGTCTGGATAATGCCGAATTGGGCATGGAATCCTATCCTGAATTCACTCGATAGCCGACCCTGAATTTCGAAAAATGAATAATGCCGGCTTCATCAATGATGAGGCCGGTTTATTGTTTTGAGGGGGTAATTGCTTGCATATATCCTTTACTTTTTACCTCCGATGACATTAATTTAACGACTGTTTTTCATTTTTCTGCGAAAATCAAACGCACCTTTAATGGGGTTGAGTCACCTTGAATATGACGACCGAAACGGACATGGGTTCTGTGTTGCTTGAAGCTGAAAAGGTGACCAAGAGATTTGGTGATTTTACAGCGAATGAAGATGTTGATTTTACCATTCGTGCTGGTGAAATCCACGCCTTGCTGGGTGAAAATGGTGCTGGCAAATCTACCTTTGTGAAAATGATTTATGGGCTGATGCAGCCTGATGCTGGCCGTATTTCATGGCGTGGTCAGCCTGTAACGATCAATGGCCCGCAACATGCCCGTGACATGGGTATTGGCATGGTGTTCCAGCATTTTTCGCTATTTGCCGCGTTGACAGTTGTTGAGAATATACAGCTGGCTTTACCTGTAGGTGAGCATAGCGATGATTTGGCCAATCGTGTGCGCCAGATTTCCAAGGAGTATGGCATCAGCGTTGATCCCTATGCCCGAATCCATAATTTATCCGTTGGTGAGCAGCAGCGTGTTGAAATCATGCGCTGTCTTTTGCAGGATCCGTCCTTGCTGATTATGGATGAGCCAACGTCGGTGCTGACGCCGCAGGAAACTGACCAGCTATTTACCGTATTGCGCCGGTTTCGTGATAATGGCATGGCGGTTCTGTTCATTTCGCACAAGTTGGACGAGATCAAGGCGCTGACATCACGCGCAACGGTATTACGGCGTGGGCAGAATGTCGGTTCGGTTGACACAAAGTCGAAATCCAGTCGCCAGCTTGCCGAAATGATGGTGGGAGCTAAGGTTCAGAATGTGACCCGCCAAAAAAACAACCCAAAGGGCAAGGTCATTTTCACTGTCGAGGGTCTAAATCGTCCCAAACATAGCCAGTTTGCCACCACACTTCGTGATGTTTCGATGGCCGCCATAAGTGGAGAAATTCTGGGTATTGCGGGCATTGCCGGAAATGGACAAGATGAATTGATGGCGAGTCTGATGGGGGAATGGTGTCCGCGTGAGCGCAATATCATCAAAATCGAAGATCATGACATCACCCAGCTAGGCCCTGCCCAGCGCCGACTTGCCGGTCTTGGTTTCGTGCCGGAAGAACGTAATGGACATGCGGCGGTTACAGGCATGACATTATCGGAAAACACCTTGCTGACCGCGCATTCACTGGATGGTGCCATTGACCGGAATATGATCGATTTCAGCTTTTTGCAACGTCGTGCCGCCCAGATCATTGGTTCTTTTGACGTGCGCACCCCCGAAGATGATCCAATGGCGTCATCGCTATCGGGTGGCAATTTACAGAAATTTGTTGTTGGCCGTGAAATTATTAAGGCACCACAGGTTTTGATTGTGTCGCAACCGACCTGGGGCGTTGATGTTGGGGCGGCCATATTCATTCGTAAAGCGATGCTTGATCTGGCTGCTGCCGGTTCGGCAGTGATTATGCTATCGCAGGATCTGGAAGAAATTTTTGCCATTTCGCACAAAATCAGCGTGCTTCATGATGGTATGCTCTCTACCGCCGTGGATGCAGGTGATATGACTGCCGAAGATGTTGGTTTGCTGATGGGCGGTATGCAGGATACGGCCATAGAATCTGCAAAATCTAAATCAGCGTCAAAGCGAGCCTCCCCGAAGTCAGGTAACCCGAAGTCAGGGAACCCGAAATCAGGGAAAAGGAGTGCGTCATGATTACGTTGACGCCTCGTAAATCAATCTCTGTGGCTATGACGCTGGCTATACCAGTGCTTGCGATTGCCATGACGCTGGTCATTGGTGCGGTTATTTTTGCGCTTCTGGGTTACAACCCAAGTGCGGCTTTATATCAGTTTTTTGTCGCCCCCGTGTCGCGGCCTGACCAGATAGCCGATTTGTTTGTCAAAGCCTGTCCGTTGATTGTGATCGCTTGTGGTCTGATATTCTGTTATCGCGCCAATGTCTGGAATATCGGTGCCGAAGGACAGTTGATATTAGGGGCGGTGTTTTCCGGCTGGGTGGCGCTGACATTTCCTGATTTGTCAGCCTATCTGATGCTGCCCGCGATGATTATAGCTGCGATGATTGGCGGGCTTTTATGGGCGATGATTCCGGCGCTGTTGAAAGTGCGCTTTAACACCAATGAAATTTTGGTGTCTTTGATGTTGACCTATGTCGGAGCGTTATTCATTGACTGGCTGGTTCGTGGTCCGTGGCGTGATCCGATGTCATTCGGTTTTCCGTTGACCAAAATGTATGAAGATGCGGCGCTGATTAGCCTTGTGAAAATTCCGGGTATCGGCACGCTTGGCCAGCTTCATTGGGGCGTGTTTGGAGCATTGCTATTATCGGTGGCCGCATGGTTTGTGCTGTCGCGGACATTGGCAGGGTTTCAGGTTAAGGTTATGGGGGATGCCCCGCGTGCAGGGATATTTGCTGGTTTCAGCCCAGCTATGACAACCATCGCCGTACTGGGAGTTTCAGGCGCGACGGCTGGACTGGCCGGCATGATTGAAGTGTCGGCGAATATTGGCCAGCTACAGCCGAATATTTCATTTGGCTATGGCTTTACCGCGATCATTGTGGCGTTTCTGGCACGGCTCAATCCATTAGCGGTTATTATTGCCGGTTTGGTTGTGGCGCTTGCCGAACTTGGCGGTGATTCGGCACAGATAGCGCTGGGCATGCCGAAAGTCGTGACCGGCGTGTTCAAAGGGATTTTGCTGTTCATGCTATTAGCTGGCGAGACGTTCAACCGGTTCCATGTGGCGGTAAGATGGCCAGCCATATTGGGTGGGCAGGCTGATACGGCGAATAAGGAGGCATAATGGAACAGTTGATCCTGACTATATTGCTGACGTCGGTGCCGCTTGTGTTTGCGGCCTCAGGCGAGTTGATTGCCGAACGAAGCGGGGTTCTGAATCTGGGTGTTGAAGGTATGATGCTGATGGGGGCGGTGTCGGCATTTGCCGCTGTGATGGTTACGGGGAACGCCTATATGGGGATCATCGCTGGCGGACTGGCAGGCGTACTGACAGCCTTTATTTTTGCGATTTTTGTCCTCGGTCTGGCGACGAATCAGGTGGCAACCGGGCTGGCTTTGACGATTTTTGGCACTGGCCTGTCAGGGCTTGTTGGTGCCTCCTTGGTTGGCAAGGCGATCGATGGTCTGCCGCAATTGCCGATACCCGTTCTGGCCGATATTCCGGTGCTTGGCGTGTTATTATTCCAGCATGATATCATGGCCTATCTTGCCGTTGTCATGGTTGCGCTAATCGCCTGGTTTCTTAAGTATACACGGGCAGGTCTGGTGCTTCGTGCGGTTGGTGACAATCATGATAGCGCGCATGCGCTTGGCTATCCGGTGTTGTTTGTGCGATTGATTGCTGTGTTGTTTGGCGGCATGATGGCTGGGCTAGGCGGTGCCTATCTACCGTTGGTGCTGACACCGCATTGGGCCGAAGGCATGACCGCAGGACGCGGCTGGATTGCTTTGGCGCTTGTCGTATTTGCATCTTGGTTGCCATGGCGTGTATTTGTAGGGGCGCTGATTTTTGGCGGTATTACCATTATGCAACTGGCTGGTCAGGCACGTGGTTGGACAACGCCGTCACAGATATTGGCCATGTTGCCTTATATCTCAACGATCGTCGTTCTGGTTTTGATTTCGCGGAATCGTGAATTTGCGCTGGCCAATTCGCCAGCATGTTTGGGGCGGATTTTCCACGTTGGAAAATAGGTATGCTTTACCCCCAGTAAAGAGGAGAAAAAAATGAAATCTAACAAATTAATAACGTGGATAGGGATTGGACTACTGGCCGTAATTGCTATCGCGCTTTTTACGAGCAAACAAAAAGAAGAAGAAGCAAAACTGGTCATGACCGACAGTTTAAAGGTTGGTTTCGTCTATCTTACTAATCCGGGTGACCATGGCTGGACCTATGCGCATGAAGTCGCGCGTCAGGAAGTCGAAGCCTATTTCGGTGACAAGGTAGAAACATCCTATGTCGAGAATGTGCCAGAAGGCCCCGATGCAACGCGTGTTATTCGTGAGTTGGTAAAGCAGGGCAACAAGATCATTTTCACTACATCCTTTGGCTATATGGACCCCACGTTAAAGGTTGCCAAGGAATTTCCAGATGTGAAATTTGAGCATATTACCGGCTATAAGCGTAGTACGAATATGGCAACCGGAAACGTCCGTTTCTATGAAGGGCGTTATGTTCAAGGTGTCGTGGCTGGTCTGATGACAAAATCCAATCGTATTGGCTATATCGCTTCATTCCCGATTCCCGAAGTTATTCAGGGTATCAACGCCTTTGCGGCGGGTCTGCGTGAAGTCAATCCAAATGCTGAAATGTCAATCATCTGGGTCAGTAGCTGGTATGACCCTGTCAAGGAAGCTGATGCAGCCAAGGTTCATATCGCCGAAGGTGCCGATATTCTGGCACAGCATACAGATAGCCCAGCCATGTTGCAGACTGCTGAAAAGGCTGGTGTGTTCGGGTTTGGCCAGTCAAGCGACATGAAGGCGTTTGCGCCAAAAGCTCAGCTATTTAGCTCTGTTAATAACTGGACTCCTTACTATGTTAGTAAGATCGAACAACTCATGGATGGTTCATGGTCAACTGGTGAAGGCCCTGATCATTGGGCAGGTAATACCTGGAAAGGTATGGCTGATGATTATCTGGTATTGACACCGTTTGAAAATATGCCTGCCGATGTTGCCGCCAAAGCCCAAGACGCTGCGGATAAGATCAAAGCTGGCATGAACATCTTTACTGGCCCGTTGAAGGATAATGAGGGTAATACAGTCATTGGCGCGGGCGAAGCGCTTGATGATGGTGGCCTGTGGGGCATGAACTATTATCTTGAAGGTGTGCTTGGTAAAATTCCGGGCTGATAACATCTGATTCGTAAACTGATCTGAAAGGCGTCATCGCAAGATGGCGCCTTTTTCATTGAATTTTGCAATTTTTACAACCTTGAGACGCTGATATTTTTGAGAGTGCCACCTCTGCGTTAGCAGCCTGCGGGGGAATGGTTAACGGCCTTATATAACGATTTTCTAATTCAGAGAGTGTTGCTTTCTGGTGAAACGAATATCTAAATAGGAGTCGATATGACCAAAATTATTATGGCTATTTTTATGGGCGTCGCTGTTACTTTATCGGCTGGCGCACAAGCTTTGACTTTCAAGTCAGGTGAAGTTCTAGGCCCTGATGGGAATATGTATGTTGGGGCTAGTCCCGAAAACCTGGAGAATATCATTGCAAATGCCAATGATGACGACAAGCCAGCCGGTGTTGTTGGCAATAATGTGTTTGTTGTTGTTGATGATACGATCACCTTTGTACCAACTAAAGAGCTTGCACCCTTGAGTAATGATGACCGTCTTGAGCTTATAGGCGATAAGGTTGTCGAGAATATTTCCGGCGTTGAAGGTTTGACGATGAAAAGCGTTCAGGCGGTCAAAGATCTTGGTGATGAAGCTGATGTGGACCTTGCCAAAGTCATCGCCGATGGTGGGCTAGACGCGCTTGATAAAGCCACTCTGGACGATCTCAAGCAAGTTGCCAATGAAACAGGTATCGATTTGGCTAATATTCAGGCGATCAGTGATAGCCTTGGCGGCCTGGATACCCAGCAGCTTGCCGATATGAACGCCTATCTTGAAGAATCGCTAGAAGGCGAATTGCTTGACGATATCAATGCCGAGATTGCCGCGATTGGTGGCATTGAAGGTGGCTTGGACGCATTGATGAAATTTAATAGTTACGAAGATTGTGTAAATGGCGGTGGCGGTGCTGTTTGTGATGAAGTTCAAGCCACAATGGATGAACTTGAAGGCGATGATCAAGACCCGGATCGCCCAGCAGATGGAGTTTCCGAAATAGGCGAAGAAGGTTAAGAAACCCAAGACCATAATCGTCATACAGGCCGATAGGCATAATCATAAAGCGCGGTGTCAGTGATGCCGCGCTTTTATCATGTGGGGGTTATTCATGCGCTGGATTACGATTAAGACGCTATCTTTTGTTTAGGGAGCAAGCGCGGAAAAAACTTTGAATATGAGCATACAATATCGCATAGTAAGCTATGAGCGATATTACAAAACCAACGATTTTCGTGACAAGACGCTGGCCGGCAGATGCCGAGGCAGCTTTGTCTAAATATTTCACCCCAACATTCAACAGTGAAGATGTGCCGCTGACGACACAGCAAATCGCTGATGGTTTTGCCAGTCATGACGCGCTGGCGCCAACCGTATCAGACTCGATCACGGCTGACATCATCACGGCTGGAGCGGCAGGCAAAGGCAAATTTGTCGCCAATTATGGTGTTGGCGTCAATCATATTGATATCGAAGCGTGCAAGGCGGCGTCGATTCCGGTCAGTAACACGCCAGGCGTGCTGACGGATGCTACTGCCGATATCACGATGACGTTGATGTTAATGCTGGCGCGCCGCGCTGGTGAAGGCGAACGCGAATTGCGTGGTGGTAACTGGGCTGGCTGGCGGCCAACGCATCTGATGGGACGACAATTAAGTGGTAAAACGCTGGGCATTATCGGCATGGGACGTATCGGCAAGGCCGTGGCGCGTCGTTGTGCGCTGGGTTTTGGCATGAAAGTGGTTTTTTACAACCGGTCAAAGGTTGATGATTGTGCTGATATTGGGGCAATTCAAATGGCGTCGGTTGTTGATGTATGTGCCGCGGCAGATTTTGTTAGCCTGCATTGTGCCGCTAGTCCCGACACATTCGAAATAATGAATGCGGCCGCCTTTGATGCGATGCCATCTGATGCGGTTATTATCAATACGGCCCGCGGTGACGTGATTGACGAAAGCGCGCTTGTAAAAGCGCTGAATACGGGATCTATCGGCGGTGCTGGTCTTGATGTGTTTCAGGGTGAACCAAATATCAACCCTGATATTCTGGCAGCGCCTCATACAGTGTTGCTGCCGCATCTGGGCTCGGCAACTTTGGAAACACGAACCGCTATGGGGCTGAAGGTGGTTGATAATCTACGCGCCTTCTTTGCGTCAGAGCCGTTGGTTGATCCTGTCTGCTAATATGTCTGCTAATGGGATAGTTCATGGGCATAGAGCTGGTCAGTATCGTGATCAGCTGATTGCGGCGTTTCACGCCGGCATTGATGCGGGACGCCCCGAACCAGTCACGCGCGATGCGGTTGCCCGGATTTTACAGCAAGCGGATGCGGGAACACCCGCGCCTACGGCAATCATTGCGATTGGCAAAGCGGCCTGTGCGATGGCTGATGCCGCGCGTCAGGCTGGCTGTTTGGCACCTGGCATTATTGTAACGAATGATGAAAATTATCAAGAGATGCAGGGATTTGACGTATATGCCAGTGCGCATCCGGTGCCTGATATACGGGGGCTTCGCGCCAGTGATGCGGTCGAAAAGCTGGCTGATTCACTGACCGCCGATGATCATTTGCTGTTGCTGATAAGTGGCGGGGGTTCAGCTTTGCTACCCGCGCCAGCACCAGGTATTTCGCTGGCTGATAAAATGGCATTGAATGAAGCCTTATTGGCAAGTGGCCTTGATATTCATGACATGAATGTAATCCGGCGGCTATTCTCACGCTTGAAAGGTGGGCGGCTGGCGGCATTGGCGATGCCTGCCCGCATAAGCCAGTTTTTATTGTCCGATGTGCCTGGTGATCGGCTTGAGTCAATTGCCAGCGGTGTCGCCGCACCCGAACCAACGTCACTTGATGCGGCGATTGGACTGGTGCATGCGCATGGATTAGATCGGTTGGCATTTGTCCCCGCCCATCTGGATGCGCTACGCAGCGGCAAGGTACAGGCACCGCTAGGGGCAGATGACCCGGTTTTTGACAATGTACAGACCGACATTCTGGCTAGTAATACGATATGCCGTTTAGCCAGCCGTCGCTTGATTGAACAGGCAGGTGATATAGAGATTATCGATGCACCCGACCTTGATGGCGATGCCAGCGTCATGGGTGAACGGCTTGCTGCCTGTATAAAGTCTGTTAGCAAACCTGGTCACTATGGAATCATTGTGGGCGGCGAAACAACGGTCACATTAGACGCTTCGTCAGGTGTTGGGGGGCGGGCACAGGAAGTGGCTCTTACCACGGCGATCGCCTTGGCGGCAGATAGGACAACAGCGCCATCAGAATGGGCAGTGTTTGTTGGCGGCACTGATGGCCGAGATGGCCCATGTGACGCGGCAGGTGCGCTTTTGACAAGCGACGATGCGCTGGATATCACAAAGGCCAGAGCCGCCTTAGCCGCGCATGATTGCTATCCGTTTTTGCAAGCATCTGGCCAGCTTGTTATGACTGGCGGGACTGGCACCAACCTAGGTGATCTGGCGATCATTCTGTTTTCACGATAAATAGTGAGTTCAGTAAAGGGAGGCCGGATAGGAAAGCAAAAACCTATCCGGCCTCAGGCTTCAGGTCGGCAATGGTATGACCTGCACTCCCCCAAGCGCAGGCCAGATACCGTTCCTGAGGGAAGCTATTCGGCAGCCTTTTCCTGGTCGCCTGTAAATTGAGCTTCTTCGGTCGAATCATTAAGCGCGGTGGTTGCAGACTGGCCACCTTTGACAGCCACAGAAATCGCATCAAACCAGCCAGCACCAACTTCGCGCTGATGGCGGGTGGCGGTATAGCCATTCACCTCGGCATCGAATTCGGCATTCTGTAATTCACTATAGGCGGCCATACCCCGGTCACGATAATCGCGCGCAAGTTCATACATGGCGAAATTCATGGAATGGAAACCAGCCAAGGTGATGAATTGATATTTATAACCCATCGCGCCAATTTCACGCTGGAAACGGGCAATGTCCTCAGTCGATAGATTTGCAGACCAGTTAAAGCTTGGCGAACAATTATAGGCCAGCATTTTATTCGGGAATTTGGCATGGATGGCATCAGCAAAGCGGCGTGCCTGTTCAATATTAGGTGTTGATGTTTCCATCCAGATCAGATCGGCATATTCGGCAAAGGCAAGGCCGCGCACCACACAACGCTCAAAAGCATCTTTCGGATCAAGACAGAAAAAGCCTTCTTCGGTACGCTCACCGGTCAGGAACTGATGATCGCGTTCATCAATATCTGAGGTGATCAGTTTGGCGCTTTCGGCGTCAGTTCGGGCGACAATCAAAGTTGGCACCCCAGCCGTATCAGCGGCCAGACGTGCCGCATTCAGATTGGCGATATGCTGTTGTACGGGGATCAGAACCTTACCGCCCATGTGACCGCATTTCTTTTCGGACGCAAGCTGATCCTCAAAATGCACGCCGGCGGCACCAGCTTCGATATAGCTACGGGTCAGCTCAAACGCATTAAGGGCGCCACCAAAGCCAGCTTCGGCATCGGCAACAATCGGGGCAAACCAGTCAATATTGTCATCATTATTTTCCAGTGTCTGAATTTGGTCAGCCCGCTGTAATGTGCGGTTGATCTTGCGGGCTAGTTCAGGGCCTGAATTGGCGGGATAGAGTGACTGGTCAGGATACATGGCACCAGCCGTATTCGCGTCAGCCGCAACCTGCCATCCGGACAGATAAATCGCTTTCAGCCCAGCGCGCACCATCTGCATCGCCTGATTGCCGGATAGCGCGCCAAGTGAATGAACGTAATCTTCAGTATGCAAAAGCTGCCATAGCTTGTTCGCGCCATTACGTGCCAGCGTATGTTCTGGCTGAACCGAACCCGACAGTTTTTTCACATCTGCCAGACTGTAATCGCGTTTGATGCCGTCAAATCGACCAGCGTCAGTTTTGGTATGCGTTTCAAATTCGGTGCGCGCGCTCATGATATATTCCTTTGACCTTATTTGCGGTTTAATAAATATGACGCTTTAAAGCGGTCACTATTTTGCGTCTAGGAAGACTTAATTTATTAACATCTATTAGCCTGAAGCTGTGTGTTATGCGAGGAAAAAAGTGCAAATTTGAAAAATGTAAAATATTTACAATTTCAATTTACAAATTAACTTGTTACAGTATTATCTTGATCGGTGGGCACGGGAATGCGAGGGCAGAACATGCAGGAAAAAATTCTGGTTGGTCATAAGTTACGCCGCTTTCGGCAGTCCATCGGATTGTCGCAAACCGCCATGTCCGAGGCGCTTGACATCAGCCCGTCATATCTAAATTTGCTGGAACATAACCAACGGCCTTTGACGGTGACCTTGCTGCTCAAGCTTGGTAACAGTTTTGACATTGATCTTAAATCCTTTGCCGAGGATGACAGCCAGTCACTGATTGCCGATATGAGCGAAATATTTGCCGATCCGCTATTCACTGGTGAAGCGGTATCGCGCCGCGAATTACAGGATCTTATCTCGGCCGCCCCGGGTGCGGCACGTTCGGTCATAAAGCTTTTCCATGCCTATCGTAAAGTGCGAGACGAGCTTCAATCTTCGGATCATGTTGCTGGGCGTGAAGCCAGATTAAGCAATCCGATTGAATTGGTACGCGATGTTCTGCAAAGTGAAAATAATTATTTTGCCAGCGTCGAGCAAGCCGCGACTGATTTGCTGGACATAGCGGGTTTGGCTGAATGGGCAAAAGGCAAACCATCACCCAATGCCATGTCATCGCATACAGACCGAATATATGCCCAGCTTGTCGATTATGTCGAAAAGACCATGAAGCTTCGGGTCCGGATCATGCCAGCCGAGATTATGGGGTCGCAGTTGCGCCGCTATGATTTGCATCGCCGTGAAATTATGCTTAGCGAAGCTTTGCGTCGGCCTCAGCGTCAGTTCCATTTACTGGTGCAAATTGCCTTGCTGACCCAGCAGGAGCTTTTTCAACAGATGTGCGATCACTATGAATTTCCGGAACCGCAAAGCCAGTCTTTATTCCGCGTCACGCTGGCTGGCTATTTTGCCGCCGCGGTGATGATGCCTTATACGCCGTTTCTGGAA
Organism: Puniceispirillum sp. (SeqCode); assembly: GCF_965657105.1. Taxonomy (NCBI): domain Bacteria; kingdom Pseudomonadati; phylum Pseudomonadota; class Alphaproteobacteria; order Puniceispirillales (SeqCode); family Puniceispirillaceae (SeqCode); genus Puniceispirillum (SeqCode); species Puniceispirillum sp. (SeqCode). The sequence continues at coordinate 14,628 of NZ_CBFHNB010000015.1, read as the reverse complement.
TCAGCCAAATCACTGCGTTATGACATTGACCTGCTAGGGCGACGCTTTGGATGTAGCTTTGAACAGGTATGCCATCGCCTGACCAGCTTGAACGCACCGACTGCCCGCGGTGTTCCCTTTTTCTTTATCCGCGTCGATGATGCAGGCAATATATCCAAGCGTCTTGCCGCTGGTGGTATGCAATTTGCCAAATTTGGCGGTACCTGCCCAAAATGGGCTGTGCATAAGGCCTTTCGTACACCGGAACGAATGCTGTTTCAGGCTGTGGAATTGCCACAAGGACAGAAATTTTTCACGATCGCGCGAACCGTACCTAGCCTGTGGACACCGCCGCATGAATCGGCACCTGAATTTGCCATTGCGCTGGGATGCGAAATGCATCATGCGCGTGATCTTGTCTATGCCGATCATCTTGATAGTGGCAAAAATCTGCGTCACGAACCGATTGGTGTTGGTTGTGCGGTTTGTGAACGCATGGAATGTGGTCAACGCGCGCATCCTCCAATTGGCCATGATTTAAAGTTTGACGGGCATATGCGGCGGGTTGGCCTGTATGATATTGGTGTGAAATAAAATTACCCAGATTAGATTTTTCTGGTTTTGTAATAATGTTACCGATGATGCTTTGGCTTGTTGAAATGGAGACGACATGGTCTCGGTGGTTTTCAAATATCGTCAGGTCTGGTATCACAGAATTGAGTTTTCATAAAAGATGTGACCCAAGGCACGGCCTGTATGTTCATCTTGATTTGGAACAGAAAAGCGAACATGGGCAGGTAATATGGTCAATAATCAGGACATGAGTGAACGCAAGGACGATGCTGTTGGTCGTATCGCGTCACTTTATGGCCTGACACCAAAGGTTGAGACAGCGATCAATCAGGCGGTCATGGATAATGAGAAGCGCCGCGCACGGACATTAATGGCGCCTTTGCACCCGGCAGATCAAGCCGATCTGATCGAAAAGTTACCTTTGGAGGTAGCTGCCAAGCTGGTACGCATGCTGGGTGATGATCTGGATGCCGAAACGCTTACGCATCTTGATGAGCAAACCCGTGATGAAATTGTCGATGTGATGGGGATGGCGGCACTGGCGCGGCAACTGCCCGATCTGCCCACAGATGATGCGCTGAACATTGTCGAAGAGCTTGAGCAAGACGAGCGCAACGATGTGCTTGCGGCTTTACCTGCTGAAGACCGCATTCTGGTTGAAGAGGGGCTGTCATTCCCCGAAGATTCGGCCGGTCGCCTGATGCAGCGTGAAGTGGTAACTGTGCCATCATTCTGGACGGTGGGGCAGACTATCGATTTTCTGCGAAATGAAGAACATGATGTGGGGGATTTCTATCTTATCTTCGTTATTGATCCGACCCGCCATGTATTGGGTGAGGTGCGGTTAAGCACATTATTATGCACCCAGCGTCCACGTCGTATGTCGGAAATTATGGATGCTGATTTTCGGCTTATTCCGGTCACTATGGATCAGGAAGAAGTGGCATCGTTATTCCGCCATTATGGTATGGTCAGCGCTGGTGTAGTTGATGAAGATAACCGTCTTGTCGGCATGGTCACTATTGATGATGTGATTGATGTGATTGACGAAGAAGCCGAAGAAGATTTGATGGCACTCGCGGGTGTTGGTGATGCCAGTCTACGTTCTAGTCTGCGTGAAACAATGCAGGGGCGGACAGGCTGGCTGACGATTAATCTGATCACGGCGGTCATTGCGTCGATGGTCATTGGTTTGTTTGATGCGACCATTGAACAGCTTGTTGCGCTTGCCGTACTAATGCCCATCGTGGCATCGATGGGGGGCAATGCTGGCACCCAGACTGTTACCGTTGCTGTGCGTGCGATTGCGCTACGCCAGCTTGATAATCTGGCGGCATGGTCTTTTGTGCGGCGCGAACTACTGGTTTCGTTTTTTAATGGCATTATTTTTGCCGGCATGGCGTCGGGTTTGTCCTATATATGGTTTGGTGATGCAGATATTGCCATGGTCATGGCGGTAGCGATGTTTGCCAATTTGATTGTCGCTGGCCTAAGTGGCACGATTGTGCCGCTGGGTTTGTTGCGTTTGGGTGTCGATCCGGCAGTGGCCTCTAGTGTTTTTATCACCACAATCACGGATGTTGTTGGGTTTTTTGTTTTCCTTGGGCTTGCCGCGCTCTATCTTATTTAAGTCGCTATGCCGCTGGCCCTTTGTGTGAGAAAGTCCGTCTGTAATGCCTGTGCATTTGAAAAAATTATCGGTTGGTTCTGAATCATTCGAGGCATTGCAGGAATGGCAGAATAGCCGGATAGCGGCGCAGATGCCGCTTATGCATGTCACCCGAAACCGGCCCCGCCGCGCTGACGAAATCCTGGCAGGTGGCTCTATCTACTGGATCATCAAGGGCGTCATGTGCGCGCGCCAATCAATCGTCGAACTGCGCGAGGTGACGCGCGCTGATGGCCGTCCGGCATGTGGCATTGTCCTTGCCCCCGGTCTGGTCAAGGTTGCGCCAACGCGGATGCGTATTTTTCAGGGTTGGCGCTATCTTGAGGCACAGGATGCGCCACATGATGTGCTGGTGAGCGAGGAGGATGGCGAGGAAATGCCCACAGCCATGGTCGCCGAACTAAGAGAGCTTGGCTTGCTATAGGGCGTGAGCTTGTCTTGATATAAGGATAGGCTAGCGCGCAGACGCGCTCTCTGTCAGTCTTCTTTTGAAAAGGTCACCGCAAACATCGGTTGGCCATCAAACAAAAGCTCGCGTTCAGCACCACGCATCAATTCAAAGCGCTGGGTTGAAATAGGCCCCGCCATACGAAATCCCTGAGATGCCAATTTGCGCCGGTGAAATTCAAGCGCTGCCGCTTCAAAAGTTTCGGCGATGATGGTGATACGTTCATCGTCTGACATTATTTTACCCTATTCGATTAACAGTTTTTCGCAGTTATTCACAAATTCATATGCACAATGACCCGAATTTGGCGTGCTGGTCAAGATCACAAAAGATAGATCGTGATGATTGACCAGATGTTTCATGCTTATCGGTTTGTCTTGCGCCAGTCTTCAGGCATATCGAACGTGCCAGCCCATAGACCACGGCCAGCGTCGCGTGCTTGTGCCTGAACCGCGATATAATCCGTGGCATAACGTTCATAGGCGACAGCCATGCCTTCTTCGACCAGCGTTCTGCCAAGGTCTTTATCATTGGCAAAACATTGCATGACAAGCCGCCCATAGCGATCAGTGTCGCGGAGTCTGCATTGCAGATGCGCGGCGGTTTTTACCAATGTACGCAACCGGTCACGCGCGGTTTCACCGCACGGCCATTTTATACTCGAATCGTAATGGCATATCTGTTTGATCTCAGGGGCATCAATGCCAAATAAACGAATGCGTAACGCACCACTGCGCAAGGAGTCGCCATCGCTGACGCGCGTCACAGTTACCGTGCCACTAATGTCAAAGGGATCGTCGGTAGCCATGCTGGTATGGGTGACTGATAATCCGGCACCGCAGACCAGCAGTACATATACGCAAAAGCCGGATAACCTGTTTGTTATGGTAAATCTATTCATTACGATAAACTAATGTCATTTACCATTACGCGCCAATGATTTTGAGGCATATAATACTTTTAAACTATTTATACAGGGCTAGACCAACGCCCGTATCAAGCCCGATAAAGAGTAATATAGAAATCAGATGTGAACGCCGCTTCACTAGCGACTTTGTTGATATAGGCTTTATTAATATAGGTTCTAGTTAATATAAGGATTATCTTTCAAGGGGTCATCATCGGTAAATCCGTCATCATCAGTCGTCACCCATTCGGACTCCGGATTCAGGCTGGTGGCGACACCACTAGATGAGTCAGGCATGGCCACATACGGCCCCTGTGCGGCGGCAGGAACCGCTGAACGGCTTCGCATACGCACCAGAACGAATAGCGCCAGCAGGAATTGTGAGGCGGCAATTGCGGGCATAAAGCTGATGGTGCCCAGATATTCAATAAACATGGCGGCAATAGGCGCACCGATAACCGCACCAGCACCATTAATCATAATCAGACCAGACGCCATCGCCACCATCTGTCGCGGTGACAGATAGTCATTAGCATGCGCGATACAAAGCGAATAAAGCGGAAAATTCGTACCGCCAAAAATCAACATACATATCAATAACAAGGCCAGATTATTGGCATCGAGCCAGGTGGCAATCAACACACTCAGACCCGACACAATAGCCACGCCAAGAATAACAATCCGGCGGTCAAAACGATCCGATATCCGACCAACCGGATATTGCAAAATCAAAGTACCCAATGTGACCGCCGCCATGAAATAGCCAACTTCGGTGTTGGTCATGCCGATGCTGCGGCCATAGATGGGACCCATACCAAAGATCATAGCAGTGGCTGCACCAGTCAGTCCCATGCCAATCACTGCCAATGGCGAAATCTGATATAGACGCCGAAAGCCCAGCCGTTCGGGCGTGTCAAATTCGGGAGCCTTACCAACCGTAATCAAGATTGGTACAACCGCCATCGAGACCATGACCGACGCCAGCAAAAACAAACCATAGCCGCCATCTTCACCAAATGAAATCATCACCTGACCAAGGCTCATGCCGCCCATAGTGATGATCATATAGATCGATAATAGCTGACCGCGTGTTTCATTGGTCGCTTTGTCGTTAAGCCAGCTTTCGCAGACAATATACATGCCGGCAAAGCTGAAACCTGTAAGCAGGCGCATAACTGCCCATAAAACGGGATCAACGAAAGCGGCATGGATCAGAATCGCTGATGACGCAATGGCTGACATGGCACCAAAAACGCGCACATGACCTACATTAGCCAGAATCCGCGGCACCAGAATTGAGCCGATGAAGATGCCAACATAATAGCCGGCCATGACAAAACCAGTGGCGATATTGCTAAACGCCGCCTCGCTTGCTCGCGTTCCCAACAGCACGACCTGAAGCCCGTTACCTGCCATAATCAGAAGCAGGCCAAAAAACAAAGTCCATGACGCGGCGATAGATCGGAACATAGCAGATCTTTCACTTGGGTTGCGACGTTACCGTTTTAGATTTCACCTAAATTGGCGCACGTCAAATATAAAATGTTACGAAGAAAACCAATCCCGCGAGCGAGGTAGATTTAGCCTTTCTCTTACGTCCGTAAAACACCCTAAGTCTGTTCTGATTTCGGTGCTGATATGTCGATTAAGAGACAAAAATGCAAAAACAAAAAAAAGTTTTAACAAAATGCACCTGACAGCCATGTTTGGGTGCAAGCATAGGTTAAAGACGGGTCATGATCGCGCGCACCGATGCCCGCATCTCATCAAGCTTGATCGTCAGCTGATGGATATCAGGGGTATCTAACCAGCTAGATAGAAATTGCCCCAAAGCAGGGGGGAGGTCGTCATTAACCGTCTGGGCTGATTGTATCGACAGGCGTAGCGCATGTTGCGCATTACTCATCACCATATGCGCATCAGCCAGCATCTGGGCATCATTATTATCGATCAGACCTGAAGCTGCCAGACTGGCCAGAATATCAGCAGGCGCTTGTCCACTATCGGTAAAATGGTTGCCATAGATAAGCCGCAGACCTTGGATCAGCAAGTCAAGATCGCCAAGACCGCCGGCCTGTAAACGCAACTGCCATTTTGAGGCGTCTTTTCGACCAGCTTCCATGCGCTTTTGCATATTGGCAATACTGGACATGACAGCATCATGATCATGTGCCTGATTGATAGCATCGCAGATGATCTTCATGGCTGGGGCCGATAGCGCCTTGTCGCCAGCCACAAATCGTGCCTTGGTCAGCGCCAGCTTTTCCCAAAGCCATATATCGGTGTCGATATAATGTGATAAACGGTCAAGCGGGGTTGCGATAGCACCTGCCGAACCTTCAGGGCGAAGCCGGAAATCAACCTCATATAGCGCACCTTCGGCACTTTGCGTTGTCATCCAGCTTATAAAGGTCTGGGTCAGGCGAATGTAATAGCTGGCGGCGTCAAGGCTGCGGCTAGCATCGGATTTGGCCGCATCTGGCGCGTCATAGACGAATAATATATCCAGATCAGATGTGGCTGTCAGCTGGGCTATACCCAAGCGGCCAAGGGCAATAATGCCGCATAGTCCCGGGATTTTGCCATGCCGGCGTTCCATATCAGCCCGCGCAAGTTCCAGCACAATCTGGGTGGTTGCTTCGGCAATCGCGCTTAGCGACCGTTCCAGTGCGGATCGATCACTGCTCAGGCTGATGGCTTGCAATTCGGCACGAAAGCGCAATTCACGCGTATGTCGTTTGATGTTATCAAGTGCGTTTTCGACATCCATTCCGGTAATGATCGTACGCATGTGATCGGCAATGCTCTGGGCATCGGGCAGGGGATCAAAAAATTCTTTATATAACAGCAACTCAAACAGCATTGGATTGCGTTTCAAAATCTGGGTCAGGCGCGGCGATAACACAATAATGTCGCATAACAGCCGTGCCAGATGCCGGTTATAATCCAGTAGAGAAAAAATCTGCACACTGGCTGGTAACCCCTCAATGAAATAGGCAAGCGCAGCAAAGGCATTGTCAGGCTGGGTGCCTTTGGCTAGCTGGCGCAATAATTCGGGCATCAGACGCCCAAGTAGCATCCGCGATCGTTCACCGCGTGTTGCCGGAATGCGTCCAGCAATCCAGCCGGATAAAGCATCGGCGACATCGTTGGGACGTTCAAAACCAATTGAACCAAGCCAGTTGATCAACTGATCCTGATCTTCCAGAAAGATATCAATCGTTTTTGTGTCATTACCCTTAGTATCACCCTTGGGGTTATCATTGGGGTTATCATTGGGGTTGGATGCGTCATTCAGACCTGCACTCAGAATATCATCAAGCAGATCATGTGCGGTCATGTCATTGACCTCGGCTAGAATGGCCGTCAGCCCGTCGCAAAGGCTGTTTGTATCTTCATGTCCCATGAAGCGGGCAAAATTGTTCAGGCTTTCATCATCGCGCGGCAGGCTATGCGTTTGCTGATCGGCGATCATTTGCAGCCTGTGTTCAGCCCGACGAAGCAAGCTATATAAAGCCACCAAACGATCTGCCTGTGTCGCTGTGATCCACTCTTTTTTGGCTAGCATATGCAAAGCATCAGCAGTCCGATGTTGCCGGATTTCAGGCTCTCTACCACCAAAGACCAGCTGTAGGACATGGGTAAAAAACTCTATCGTACGAATGCCGCCATGACCTGTTTTCAGATTAAATCCTGTCCATGCGGCACTGTCTGCTGGCCGACGCAACATCGTGCGCATATCATCCATGACTGTATAATCCAGCGATCGCCGCCATATGAAAGGCTGAATTTCGCCTAGAAAATTCTGCCCTGCCACCATATCCCCAGCGATGGGGCGGGCACGGATAAAGGCGGCACGTTCCCATGTGCGCGCAATCGATTCATAATAACCAAGCGCCGCGGCGATCTGGATGCTGACGGCGGTTGCACCCGGATCGGGGCGCAAGCGTAAATCAACACGCCAGCCAATGCCATCGACAGTGGCGGCCGATAGTAATTTTACCAGCGCCCGGGTTTGGGCAACATAAAATGACTGGGCTTTGCTGGGATCTTTTAATGGATTTGCGTCTGGATCATGCAGGATAATCAGATCAATATCAGATGAATAATTAAGTTCTTCCGCCCCTAATTTGCCAACTGCAAAAATGATCCATCCACATCCTTCTAGATTGTCTTGCGGCGGCTTTGCCAGCCCGCGTTCAGCCGCCTGGCGCATTAGAAAATGCGCTGTTTCCCTGACAGCATATATGGCGGCATCGCTAAGCCATGTAAATTGCGCATCCATTGGCGTTTGTCCAACAATGTCACCCAGCGCGGCGGCGAATGAAACACGGCCACGAAACTGGCGGATAGACTGCATGGCCTGGGCGTCATCTTTGATGTTCCGCATGTCGTGCCGGAATCGATCATGTGCCATATCGATAATTCTCGCCGAATCCCCACGCAGAATAGTGCCAATATCATCGGCAAAGCGGCGTGCCAGTAACAGAAGATGTGGCGCATGGGTGAATATATGAGCTAGGTCAGACGCCGATAGGTTTTCTGCATCACCAGCATTACCAATATGAGCAAGATAGGGCGCAAATTCGGCAGCCACTGACGATATGAGTTCTGCCTTGTCTGGATTGGCAATCGGGATACCCCGACATATACGGTCAAAATGTCTAAGCGCGTCTGTCATAAAAGCATGATAAACGCAAAAACATTCAGACCCAATGGATTACCGCAACAATAAAAAAAAGAATTTATCGGCTTAAAATGGGACCACCGCGGGTGATCCGGCTTGTGGCCACATAGAGGCGATAGGTCAAAGCCACCGAGGCCACCATAAGCCCGATCAGCAAACAACCCCATATCGCAACCGGATCAAACTCAAACGCATATGCCCCAACAGCCCCAATACCGACGCCAATAAACCAGAAACAAGCAATCGCGATATAGGCAGGCACACGCGTATCATTAAGCCCGCGCAATGCCGATATGGTGATTGCCTGTGTGCCATCCCCCCATTGGAATAATGCGGTGATAATCATCATCGGAATGGCAAAGGTGGCAACCGCCGCCGTCATCGGGTCATCATCGGCCAGAAATAGATCAATCAGAAATTCCGACTGCGCGAACAGATAGATCATGATCAGGCTTGTCAGCCCCAGCCCGACCCAGACAGCAGACCAGCTTGCACGGCTGATATTATGGCGGTCATTGGCACCGGCAAAATGTCCAACACGGATTGTACTGGCCTGACCAATGGCTAGCGGCACCATAAAGGCAACCGCCGCAATTTGATTGGCAATGGCCGAGGCCGCTAGCGGCACCGGCCCGTAAAGCCCGATGATAAAGACAACCGCGATAAACATGCCGGTTTCGGCAACGATTGTGCATCCAATCGGAATGCCAATGACAAAGATACGGCGGGTGATCTCCCAATCCATGATCCATAGGCGTTGAAATGGCTTTGACGATTTATAGGGTTCGGTAATGCCGATATAGGTCAGCAATCCGATGCAGATCAGCACATATACAATGGTTGTCGAAAGCGCGATGCCGCCAAGCCCCATCGGGGGAATGGGGCCATAACCATACACGCAGATATGATTACCCAGAATATTTGCCAGCAAGCCGCCGATTGTGGCGATGACCTGTGGCATTGGTTTTTTATGCGAACTCACAAATTGCCGAAGCACAAAAAACAGAAACATGAAGGGCAGGCCGATTGCTGACCAGAATAGAAAATCTTTGGCATGAGCCGAGATCACCGGATCCTGTCCAAGCCAGACCAGAACAACATCGCCAACCATGACAAAGGGCATCGCAATTAAAGCCAGCATGACCGCTATGACCATGCCTTGACGAAAAGCGCGTCGCACAAGCCGTGGATCATTGCCGCCCAGCCCCTGTGCTACAATTGGCCCTGTCGCCAAAGTGATGCCCAGCCCCATGAAATAGAAAGGTTGGTAAAAGCGCGCTGCCAATGATCCAGAGGCCAGGTCATGGCTGCTGATCTGGCCCATAGCGATGACATCGGCGGTGGCAATGCCGATAGAGGCAAGCTGACCAATCACCAAAGGCAAAGACAGCGCGATGGTTTGCCAATAATGGGCGCGCCAGCTTAATTGCTTTGGAGATGAAGATGATGACATTCAGGAACCTTGGCTATATATATGCCTAATATATGCCGGATCGTGCAATGCCCGGCAATATGGCCAATCGGGATCGATTGCCATAAACCGAAATATAGCTGAAAATCATGACAAATAATATGTTAATGTTTTGTGGTGGGTTGGTCAGGTTATATTCTGACTCTAAATTGAGAAGATAGATAAATATGAAATCTGGAAGTGATAATTCCGGCAAAAAGGGGCCTTCTGGCCGAAGTTACCGCAATGCAACTGGCCTGACTCGCCAGCCTAAAAAAATGCGCGGCCGAAAAGTGTCATCACAAAGATGGCTGACACGCCAGCTTAACGATCCTTATGTTGCCGAAGCCAAGTCGCGCGGCTACCGGTCGCGTGCCGCGATCAAGCTGGAACAGATTGATGACCGCTATCAATTGCTCAAACCCGGCATGGCCATCATTGATCTTGGCTGTGCGCCCGGGGGCTGGCTTCAGGTGGCCTCGATCCGCACCAAATTGGGCATCAGCAAGGCCAAGCTTGTTGGTGTTGATCTGCTGGATACCGAACATATCGTCGATGCTGATATATTTGTTGGTGACATGACCGATGATGCGATGATGACGCAAATGCAACAGGCTGTTGGCGGGGCCGCTGATGGGGTGATGAGTGATATGGCTGCTGATACCACTGGCCATCGGCCCACTGACCATCTGCGCACTACGGCTTTGCTGGAAACGGCATTGGACTTTGCGCTGGACGTTCTGCGACAGGACGGTTTTTTTCTGGCCAAATGCTTCCGTGGCGGAGCCGAACGTTCGGTGCTTGATCTGATGCGGCAAAATTTCAAAACCGTGCGCCATGTCAAGCCCACCGCCAGCCGTTCAGAGTCGGTTGAAAGCTATGTGCTGGCGACAGGCTTTCATGGCAATGGCCAGAAACAAGTGCCTGAAAACGAAATAGATACACCAGCATATGAAGATGAACGTATTTAAATTAAACATGCAGAAAATCTTAATGAATTAAATTGTCTAAGGTCATTTTTTAAAATCCGCATATCCTGTTTTTGCTGTTTTTAGGGCTATCAATTCATGGTGTGTTTGGCTATAGTTCGTCGCCACCGGATAGACGGAAGGCACCTCATGAAAATTCGCGAAGCTCTCACTTTTGACGACGTTCTTTTACAACCAGCGCATTCGGCTGTGTTGCCTGCTGAGGTTGGGCTTGTTACCCGCCTGACCAAGCAAATCACCCTCAATATTCCGCTTATTTCGGCGGCAATGGATACAGTGACCGAACATCGCTTGGCGATTGCCATGGCCCAGGCAGGGGGTCTTGGTGTTGTGCATAAGAATTTCACCATCGAAGAACAGGCAGCTGAAATCGCCAAGGTCAAGAAGTTCGAAGCAGGCATGGTTGTCAATCCGCTGACAATAACGCCGGAGCAGACTTTAGGCGATGCGCTGGACATGATGCGCACGCATAATATCAGCGGTATTCCAGTTGTCGAAAAGCCTGGCAATGTGCCGCAAAAGCTGGTTGGCATCCTGACCAACCGTGATGTGCGCTTTGCCTCTGATCTTGAGCAGAAGGTGGCAGATTTAATGACGCGCGACGTTGTGACTGTGCGTGATGGGGCAGCGCCAGACGAGGCGCGCCGACTGCTGCATGAACATCGTATCGAAAAGCTTCTTGTTGTTAATGGTGACGGTGCCTGTATTGGTCTGATTACTGTCAAGGATATGGAAAAAGCGCAAAACCACCCGCTGGCCTCAAAGGATCAAAGCGGGCGTTTGCTGGTTGCCGGTGCCACTGGCGCGGGTGCTGATGGCATGGCGCGCGCCGAAGCGTTGATGGATGCGGGTGCAGATGTGATTATCGTTGATACGGCGCATGGTCATTCCCAGGGCGTTCTGGAAACCGTGGCCAAGGTGCGCAAGCTGGCTAACCATGTTCAGGTGATCGGCGGCAATGTTGCCACTGCAGATGGCGCCAAGGCATTAATGGATGCAGGTGCTGATGCGGTTAAGGTTGGCATTGGCCCAGGGTCGATATGCACAACGCGGATGGTCGCGGGTGTTGGTGTGCCGCAGCTGACAGCGATCATGGATGCAGCCGAGGCCTGTCATGCGAATGATGTGCCGGTGATTGCCGATGGCGGCATCAAATATTCGGGTGATCTGGCCAAAGCGATTGCGGCGGGCGGCGATGTGGCAATGATCGGCTCGCTTTTGGCAGGAACTGATGAAACCCCAGGTGAAGTCTACCTGCATCAGGGGCGGTCATATAAATCCTATCGCGGCATGGGATCAACTGGCGCAATGGCACGGGGCTCGGCTGATCGCTATTTTCAGGCCGAAATAACCCAGCCTTTGAAGCTTGTGCCAGAAGGTATCGAGGGGCAGGTGCCCTATAAAGGGGCGGTCGAAAATGTCCTGCATCAATTGTTGGGTGGATTACGCGCGGCGATGGGTTATACAGGCAATGCAAGTATTGCTGATTTACAAACGCATGCAAACTTTCTGCGGATTACCGGAGCCGGACTGGCAGAATCGCATGTCCATGATGTGACCATTACCCGTGAAGCGCCAAATTACCGGCCGGGTATGTAACGTATGTAACGTATGTAACGCATCAGACGTGGTTCACCATTTTTGACTTTGTCTCATTTTCGGCTTTGTTTATGTGACGTTTGCCTAATAGAAGGTTTAAGAGGATTACTATGACGCCAGCCGCGCGCATTGCCGCCGTTATTGAAATTTTACAGGATATGCCCGATGGTCAGCTTGCCGGACAGGGCTTGCGTGCGGGCATGCAGCGTCGGCGCTATGCTGGTTCGGGGGATCGTGCTGCCATTTCGGCATTATTCTGGCAGATACAGCGCGCCAGAGCGCGTATTGGCTGGCATCTGGATGCTATTGCCGCTGACATATCGCCGCGTAACCAGGTGATTGCGGCGCTAGTTATGATCGATCAACAGTATGAAAACCTGACACATCTTTTCACTGACGCGATAACGCATGCCCCGCCAGCCTTGAATGATAATGAGCTAGTCATGGCCACCAATTTGGCAAAGCGGACATTTGATGATGCTAAAATGCCAGTTCATGTGGCGCTTGAATGGCCAGAATTTCTGCTGGAAGATGCCCGCATAGCTATCAGCCGGGTCATTGACGATAAACAAAGCGTCGAGGCCGAGCTTGCCGCTTTGCTTGACGAAGCGCCAACCGATTTGCGGATCAATCCGATTAAGCTGGATGATCGCCGCTTGCTGCGTGACCGTTTGGCAGGGCGCGGCATCAAATGCTATGCGACCAGCCTGTCACCTTGGGGCGTCAGGCTGGCTAAACGTACGCGCACCGACGAATTGCAAGAATGGAAAAAAGGCCAGTTTGATATTCAGGATGAAGGCTCGCAAATTGCCGCTTTGCTGTGTGATGCAAGGCCGGGGATGCAGGTGGCCGATGTGTGCGCTGGTGCTGGCGGTAAATCGCTGGTCATGGCCGCGCGCATGCAGAATAAGGGGCGGGTTCTGGCCATTGATAGCAGTGCCGAACGGCTGGAACGAAGCGGCGAACGATTACGGCGTGCGGGCATCCATAATGTCGAACGTAAAGCGGTTGATGATAAATGGGGTACGCGAAAATGGCGTGCCAAATTTGATCGTGTGGTGATCGATGCGCCTTGTTCGGGATCTGGCACATGGCGACGGCAGGTTGATGCCAGATGGCGACTGACCCCCGATATTCTGGCGCGTTATCAGGCGGCGCAGCAAGGGTTGCTGGAAAAGGCGCGCGCGATGGTGTTGCCAGGGGGGCGTATTATTTATATCACCTGTTCCTTGCTGGCTAGCGAATGTGAAGCGCAGATCACCACCTTTCTTGCCGATGCGCCTGAGCTTGAAATGGCCGATATTGGCGATATCTGGGATGATACGATTGGGCGTTTGAAGGGGGGCACCTGTCCGCAGACTGCCACATTGAATGCCAGCGGCATGTTGCGACTTTTGCCGCGCCGCGATAATACAGACGGGTTCTTTATCGCAATCATTCAGGCGCGGCTAAGATGATTGGGGCCGCGATAATACAAACGGGTTCTTATCGCAATCATTCAGGCGCGGCTAAGATGATTGGGGGCCGCGATAATACAGACGGGTTCTTTATCGCGATTATTCAGGCGCGTTTACGGTGATCTAACGCACCAACTAGGCAGGCACTAAGCAAGATATAAAGGGCATAATATGACAGATACAATCCTGATTATCGATTTTGGATCGCAGGTAACACAGCTGATCGCACGAAGGCTTCGTGAGGCCGGCGTCTATACCGAAATTCTGCCATGCACGACGGATCCTGAAAATATCAAAAACGCCGCACCGAATGGCATCATTCTGTCAGGTGGGCCCAATTCGGTGGCTATGGCCGATACGCCGCGTGCCCCGCAGATTGTCTTTGATCTGCAGATACCCGTGCTGGGCATCTGTTATGGCCAGCAGACAATGTGCCAGCAGCTAGGTGGGCGTGTCGAACCTGGCACCAGCCGTGAATTTGGTCGTGCCGAGCTTGATGTGACCGAAGAGTGCGCCTTGTTTGACGGGTTCTGGGCGCAAGACACCGCGCATACGGTCTGGATGAGTCATGGCGATCATGTCGCCGCTTTGCCTGATGGGTTTCGCGTGGTGGGTAAATCTGATGGTGCGCCTTTTGCCGCGGTGGCTGATGAAAGCCGGCATTATTACGGCGTCCAGTTCCATCCCGAAGTGGTGCATACCAAGGATGGTGACAAATTACTTGGCCGCTTTGCGTTGGATATCTGTGGTTGTTCGGGAAGCTGGTCGATGGCGGCCTATCGTGCGCGTGCGATAGAAGCGATCCGCAAGCAGGTTGGTGACGGCAAGGTGATTTGCGGCCTGTCAGGCGGGGTTGATTCCTCAGTCACG
>NZ_CBFHNB010000014.1:0-37572 GCF_965657105.1 Puniceispirillum sp. (SeqCode) | reverse complement strand
AAGCATCATCCGGCCTGAGCGTAGCGATGACCGATAGATGATCGCGGCTATATCAAGCATCATCCGGCCTGAGCGTAACGATGGCCGATAGATGATCGCGGCTATCCCATACCCAGTTCGATTGCACGCAAAGCTGCATGTGTTCGGTTGCGGGCACCCAGCTTTGAGCGCAGGCTTTTGAGATGATACTTGATGGTCACTTCACTAAGACCAATCCGGTCAGCAATCTGTTTGTTTGAATGTCCAGAAAGCAAACCATCCAGCACTTCACGCTCGCGCTTACTAAGCAATGTGTCTTTAGCACTGGATGGCTTGGCGATCTGGATATGTTCGGCGCCACTCACCGGAATGAAAATCTCGCCACTGGCCATCAGACGTAACGCGCTAAGCAACGTATCTGATGTCATTGAATAGGGTAAAAACCCGGCAGCACCAAGGCGTAAAGCGTCGCGCATTTGTTGAGAGTCAAGCGTATGATCCATCAAGGCAACAGGCACTTCGTTCTTTAGCGCCCCCCGCATCCGTGACAGCCCCTGCACGCCATTCATATCCGGCATGTTAAGATCCAGCGCCACCACATCTATGTCTTTGGCGTCGCCAGTCAATTCAATACATTGACCAAGTGTGCTTGCGGTCATGACCTGAATTTTTGAGAGATCGTCCAGCAGGTGATTCTGCACAAAGTCACGACATACGCCATTCGCATAGCCAAATAGAATTCTCATGATGAATTTCCTTCCAGCCAAAGATAGATCAGGCATCAGATCTCACTTAGGCCATAGCAAAGCTTTTCGTCCAGATAACAGTCTGGTTCGAAGCATATAATACTCATGAATAATCTTTATGGAAGCGATCCGCGCTTTATCTCATAAGATGTTTTTCAACCATAAAATAAATATAAATTTGCTTATATATTGGACGAAATTTCTTAGAAAATATGCTGGAAGTAGATAATCACCGCATCATCGATGAAATTATCTGGCCTATAATGTGATGCAGATTTTGTCCGCATGAAATGCAGATCAATCAGTGAGGTCTTATCCTTTGTCAGATGAATGCCAATATTCGTCGCAAGCACGCGGCGGCTAACCTGATGGGCTTCGCGTAAATAGGCCAGCGGTCTGGCAAACATTGTCTTTGTCTGACGCATGCTTGCCCCGGCAAATATCCATGTGTTCAGATCCAGAGATACGCCAAAATACATATCCCGGCCTTGTGATGACAAAGCCCCGCCTTTTCTGAATGTTCTTGTCCATATCAGGCTGGCTTCAGCGTGCAGCTGGTTTGTGACCTTGGTGGCCATTTCCAAACGCGTTTCGAACCGTTTGCTGTGGCGCATGTTCTGTTGAGTTCGCATATGAGCTATGCCTGTGCCTATATTTGTTTTTTGGGTCATGAAATGACGCATGGTCAAACCCATGCGCCATGCCTCATAGGTGCGCTTTGGTCTGTCGGGACCTTGTTGGGTAATGACGGATTGCGCTGACAGGCTGGCATCAAATCGTTTTTTATCACCAACGCGCCGCTTCATATCCAGCTGTATTTTTGCACCCCGTAATCCGTAATACGGCTTGCTATTCAGCTTGTGAAAAATATGTGTCTTGAGCGTGGGCGTCCAGATGTCATGACTCCGAATTCGGCTCATCGTGCCAACATGAAGCCAGATCGACGTGCCACTACGATCACCTTGCTTCAGGTCAGCATGACCCTGATGTGCGCATAAAGATCCCAGCGCTTGGCAATAGCGATCAAATAATGACCCTTCGTCAATTGGCACAATGTCACCGCCAAGGCGGTCAAGCAAAGAGGGTGAGCGTTGCCCTTTCATCGACATGAAAGCAACATTTTCGACAGTTGAGGCGCACAGATTCCGCAGGCGGTCGATTATCTGGCGGTAGCGTCTGTCGGTAAGATGTTCTGATTGCCGGTTAATCACATCATCCGCATAGGTCAGATGCGGCATAGCGTGCCGGCATTGCCTAGCTTTGATATAAAGTTTTGCCAGAATGATGCGCAACAACACGGACTCAGGCGCCAGTTCTGTACCTCTTTTTGCCAGTGACAGTGCCGTATCATCCGCACCCTTGCCAGAAACACGCCTGATCATAGCGGCGTAAAGGGCAATGCCGTCTGCTGTCAAAGAATCCGTATGCGCACTCATATGGTTCTGCGTGATCTTATCTTGCCATAATTGCAATTTGTCCGAGGCGGCATTGGCACAACATGATATCAAAATCACTACGCCAACGGTAATCTGGCGAAACACCGAATAAGCTGTCCTTGAGATGGTTTGACGTGCGAATATATTAAGTCACCACTTTTAGACCTGCCTGTTATCAGAACATTGAATGGCAAAGCAAAAATGTAGTCAACTATTTAATTTTATTAATTTTTTTGAGTTATTATCTACTCAATAATCGATTTTATTTTCTCGACAACAAAGCGATGTGGCTCGTTATAAACGATCGTGCCTTTGAATTGCCCATTAGCACGATACAGATACACCGCCGAGCTATGATCAAACAGAATATCACCCGAACTGGTCTCGACCTGCTGGGCATAGGCACCAAAATTACCAAGCGCTTTGGCAACGGCCGCTTTACCACCTGTCAGGCCGGTCACCTTCATGTCAAACAGGCTGAGATAAGCGGCAAGCTGTTCGGGTGTATCGCGTTCTGGATCGACAGTCATAAACAGTATCTGTAAATCATCACCAGACATTCCGGCGTCTTTAACCTCATCAAGCGCACTGCCAAGCACGGTTAACGTCATCGGACAAACATCTGGGCAATAGCTATAGCCAAAGAACAATGCGATGGGACGCCCTGCGAAATCGGCATTGGCAACCTTCTGCGCGTTCTGGTCAAGCAGTGTAAAAGGCGTGTCTTCAAAATCTGGAAATCCAATACCGCTTATTTCAGCCTGTCGATTGGCTAGCGTGAAAATACCACCTGCCAGTCCGGCAAATAACAATATGCCCACAATCAAAAGAAAATGCCTTTGGCGATATCCACGGCGCGCGCTGACATGCTGTTCATTTTCTTGCGGGTTGTTTTCGTGTTTTTCAGACAATTGCAAATCCTTGCGATGTTTCCTATCTGTAACGAATAACAGATCAGATTGTATTTATGGGTATAATGCGATATTTCAACACTTGGCCAGTATTTGTCAAACCAGCTGATAATCGACAGGACAATTGACGGTATAATCGTCAGGGCAACATCATCTATAGTATAATTATTGATGCTATGTTGGGATTGAAATCGCGTATCGCTTGGGTTTAGAGTGCGGACATAAATGAATAAAGCGAGATAACAGCATGTATGCGGTCATTATACTTATCGACCAGATCATAAATATCTATATTTGGACGCTTCTGGCCTACATCATGTCGAGCTGGCTTGTTGCGTTTAAAATCATCAACCCATGGCAACCTGCCGTGCGCATGATCATCAATGTCTTGGCGCGTTTACATGAACCAATTTTGCGTCAAGTGCGCCGTTATCTGCCTGATATAGGGGGCATTGACCTAAGTCCAATTGTGCTGTTTTTAGCCGCGCAGTTCATTCGAAATTTGCTTATCAACAGCCTTGCCTAAGACATAATCACCTGCGTCACTTAGACCTAGCAGCACTATCTATTTAATTGCGTCCACATATCCATATATAACTATAATTTATAAGATATTTTTACAGGGGAGTTGTAAATAGCCATGGAAACAAAGATCATCGACGGAAAAGCATTTTCGGAAAAACTGGTTGAAACCGTTGCTGTAGAAGCCAGCAAAATCAAGAGTGCGATTGGCCGCCCCCCGGCGCTTGCTGTTGTGCTTGTTGGTGAAAATTCGGCAAG
Source organism: Puniceispirillum sp. (SeqCode) (assembly GCF_965657105.1). Taxonomy (NCBI): domain Bacteria; kingdom Pseudomonadati; phylum Pseudomonadota; class Alphaproteobacteria; order Puniceispirillales (SeqCode); family Puniceispirillaceae (SeqCode); genus Puniceispirillum (SeqCode); species Puniceispirillum sp. (SeqCode). Next base: position 33,720 of record NZ_CBFHNB010000014.1, on the reverse strand, counting down.
CAAAGTCTATGTGCGCAACAAAATTGAACGCACCGAAGCTGCAGGTATGCGCTCGATCGAACATAAGCTTGACGTTGATACCGATCAGGCCACCTTGCTGGCGCTTATTGAAGAGATGAATAACGACGACGCTGTCGATGGCATCCTTGTGCAGCTTCCGCTTCCTGACCAGATTGACGAAGATGCGGTTATCAATGCCGTGGCACCGGAAAAAGACGTTGACGGTTTCCATGTGGTGAATGCCGGTTTGCTGGCTACTGGACAGGATTCACTGGTGCCCTGCACGCCTTATGGCTGTCTGTTACTGTTACGTGACCAGCTTGGCAGCCTATCCGGTCTTAATGCCGTTGTTGTTGGCCGGTCGAATATTGTCGGCAAGCCAATGGCGCAATTGCTGCTGAAGGAGAGCTGCACAGTGACGATCGCGCATTCACGTACTAAGGATCTCAAAGAGGTTTGTGCCCGAGCCGACATTCTGGTAGCGGCAGTTGGCCGTGCTGAAATGATTGATGGTGATTATGTCAAACCAGGCGCGACGGTGATTGATGTGGGCATTAACCGTATTGCCGCACCCGAGCGCGGCGAAGGCAAATTCCGCCTGACTGGTGATGTTGACTATGATTCGGCGGCCGCCAAAGCTGGTGCGATTACGCCTGTACCGGGCGGTGTTGGACCAATGACCATCGCCTGTCTTTTGCGTAATACGGCTGTTGCTGCGGCGCGGCGTTTCAATGTCGATATTGCTGACATATAGCAACTAGCGACCCATTTTCTTTAAGGAGCCAGGTATAGCATGTCGATTGATCAGATTATCTTGATCGTAGCCTTACTGATTGTGGCGGCTATTCTTGGATGGGGCGTGATGACAATGGCGCGCGGTGGTGATTATAATGTTAAAAATTCAAATCGCATCATGCGCTATCGGATTATTTTTCAGGCCCTCGCGCTTATCATTATTCTTGGCCTAATGTGGTATCGTAAAACAAATGGCTGATAGCATATCTTCTAGAGGTTATATAGGGTTCTCATGGTTAAACTGAACAAAATCTACACACGCACAGGCGATGGCGGCGACACCAGTCTGGTTAATGGTATGCGCGTATCAAAACATGCCCGAAGACCTTCAGCATTTGGCGAAGTCGATGAAGCCAATTCGGTCATTGGGCTGGCGCGCCTGCATTGTGGCGCGTCCGAAGATGGTGTCATGCAAGAAGCTGACGCTATGCTGGGGCGAATTCAAAATGATCTATTTGATCTGGGTGCCGATATCGCCACACCAGAAACCGACCAGCCTGCCTTGCGAATCACCGAAATCCAAGTGCAGCGGCTGGAAGATGAAATTGATATGATGAATGCGGATCTGCAACCGCTCAATTCTTTTATTCTGCCGGGGGGTAGCAACGCGTCAGCATGGTTGCATCTGGCACGAACTGTCGTGCGCCGTGCGGAACGGCATATGACCGAACTATCCGCCGAAGAAGTTGTCAATGTGCCAGCCATGCAATATGTCAATCGTCTGTCGGATCATCTGTTTGTTCTGGCGCGTCGGCTGAATGAAAATGGCAAGACTGACGTTTTATGGCGTCCCGGGCAAAATTCTGGGCAGAATTAGACGGATTTATTATGATAGCCAGTCTAATTTTAACTCATCTGATATAAGCTAGGTTTGTTTTCGAACTGGAGAAATAGAATGAAAATATTGGTGCCGGTAAAACGGGTGATCGACTATAACGTAAAGGTGCGTGTCAAAGCAGACCAATCTGGTGTCGAGTTGGCAAATGTCAAAATGGCGATGAACCCATTTGATGAAATTGCTGTCGAACAGGCCTTACGTCTTCGTGAAGCGGGCACAGCCACCGAAGTTGTTGCTGTGTCAATTGGCCCAAGCCAGAATCAGGAAACTATCCGTACGGCTTTGGCCATGGGGGCTGACCGTGGCATCCATATCGAAGCCTCGCATGATGTTGAACCGCTAGCGGTTGCCAAACTTCTGAAAGCTATTGTCGATAAAGAAGCTCCTGAATTGGTTCTGGTTGGCAAACAGGCTATTGATGATGATTGCAACCAGACTGGCCAGATGCTGGCCGCATTGCTTGGCTGGGCGCAGGGTACATTTGTTTCCGGCATTGAGCTTGGTGGCGACAAGGCCAAGATCATCCGCGAAGTCGATGGTGGTCTTGAGCATTTGGAAATTACAATGCCCGCGATTGTGACGGTCGATCTACGCCTGAATGAGCCGCGTTACGCATCATTGCCAAATATTATGAAAGCCAAGAAAAAGCCGCTTGATAGCATCAGCGTTGAAGAGCTTGGCGTTGACGTTAGCCCGCGTCTAACCACTGTCAAAGTCGAAGAGCCTGAAACCCGTTCGGCTGGTATCAAAGTGTCAAATGTTGGTGAACTTGTCGATAAACTTAAAAACGAAGCAAAGGTTATATAATCATGGCTATTCTTATTCTATGCGAACATGAAGACGGTCAGATAGCTGGCGCCACTTTGAACACTGTTGCAGCAGCGCAGCAAATTGGTGGCGATATTCATATGCTGGTGGCAGGTGATACCAGCGGTGATGCTGCAAATGCTGCGGCGGCTATTGCCGGTGTTGACAAGGTTCTGGTCTCGGCAGAAGCGATCTATGCGCACGGGCTTGCCGAAAATATGGCACCACTTATTGTCAAGCTTGCCGAAAATTATTCGCATCTGATGTCTCCTGCCACAACAACCGGCAAGAATGTCATGCCACGCGTTGCCGCCATGCTTGATGTGATGCAAATTTCCGACATTATCAAAGTTGAAAATGACAGCACCTTCCAGCGTCCGATCTATGCTGGTAACGCGCTGGCAACCGTGTCATCAAGCGAAGCTACCAAGGTTATCACGGTCCGGAGTACTGCTTTTGAAGCGGTCGCGGCCACAGGCGGTAGCGCGGCCATTGAAACCATCGATGCTGGAGCGGATGCGGGCTTGTCTAGCTATGTCAAATCCGAGCTTTCCAGCTCAGAGCGTCCAGAACTGACATCAGCACCGATTGTGATTTCTGGTGGACGAGGTATGCAGGATGGATCAAATTTTGCCATGCTGGAAAAAGTTGCAGACAAGCTAGGCGCCGCTGTTGGTGCATCGCGTGCCGCTGTCGATGCGGGCTTTGTGCCAAATGACTATCAGGTTGGCCAGACTGGCAAGGTTGTGGCACCCGATCTGTATGTCGCTGTTGGCATCTCTGGCGCGATCCAGCATCTGGCTGGCATGAAAGATAGCAAGGTGATTGTCGCCATCAATAAGGATGATGAAGCGCCTATTTTCCAGGTTGCTGACTTCGGTTTGGTGGCTGATCTATTCGACGCTGTGCCTGAACTTGAAAAAGAGCTGGGCTAACCAACCAATGAACGAATGTGGGTCAGCATATCTGGCTGATCCCATTCATATGGGCCTTTGAATAACCAGCTTTTTGTTTGATCCGAAGATAACAGAAAGCTGGTCGGTACCCCGCTGATGCCCATTTCGCGTGGCAGTTCTGCCTTACGGTCAAAACCGAAACGCATACCAGCTTTGCCATCTGTTTCGACAATCCCGCGATCATTCAGAAATGGCAGCGCCTTGCCTGGCCCGCCGCGATCAATCGAAACTAACAATATGACAAGATTGATATCTGCAAGGCTCATGGCTGCCTGATTCAAGGCTGGCAATTCGGCAATACAGGGCGCACACCATGTTGCCCAGAAATTCACCAGAACCGGCATCCCCTTAAAGTCGTTAATCTGGAACGCTTGTCCTTCAGCATCCAGAATAGTGGCCTGCATCGATGGTGTGGGTTGACCCTCTGGCATCGGCGTTGCACCAGCCGAAACAGGTAAAAGGGGCACCAACAATGTGGCACCAATAGCGCTGGCAAAGTGACGACGCGACAACACGGTCATTTTAGCGCATGTTTTTGGCTGATAATTCGGCAAAAGCCGCGTATAAAGCATGGTGATACAGCTATCTGGTTAGTGAAATGAGCAAAAAAGACACAACATCAGTCGATGATACGGTTAAGTCTAGCATCTGGGGCGGGCGTTTCTCAAGGGGGCCATCGCAATTGATGCAGGATATCAATGCGTCGATTGCCTATGACAAGCAATTATACCGTCAAGATATTGATGGGTCAAAGGCACATGCAACCATGCTGGCTGGATGCGGCATCATCAGTGATGCTGATTGTGCCGCCATCCATGACGGACTCAGCCAGATCATCACCGAAATTGAAGCTGGTGATTTTGAATTTTCCGCGGCATTGGAAGATATTCACATGAATGTCGAATCCCGGCTTGCCGACCTGATTGGTGAACCAGCAAGACGGCTACATACCGCGCGCTCGCGGAATGACCAAGTGGCCACCGATTTCAAACTATGGGTGCGGGCCAGCATTGATGCGCTAGATGATGCGCTGGTAGCCTTGCAAGCAGCCCTTCTCGATAAGGCCGATGAGCATTGTGATACAATCATGCCTGGCTTTACACATTTGCAAACCGCGCAGCCAGTTACATTTGGTTTTCACCTGATGGCTTATGTTGAGATGCTAGGTCGTGATCGAGGGCGCTTTGCCGATGCGCGGGTGCGGCTCAATGAGTCGCCATTAGGCGCGGCGGCACTAGCAGGCACATCATTCCCAATTGACCGGGCACAGACTGCCAAACTGCTTGGCTTTGACCGGCCCGCGGCAAACGCCATGGATGCAGTTTCGGATCGTGATTTTGCGCTGGAATTATTGGCCGCGGCTTCGATTTGCGCGGTGCATCTGTCACGGCTGGCCGAAGAAATGGTGATCTGGTCATCTGACCGTTTCGCTTTCATCAGCCTGTCCGACGCCTTTACCACCGGCTCATCAATCATGCCGCAAAAACGTAATCCCGACGCCGCCGAACTGGTGCGCGCCAAGCCCGGACGGATTATCGGTTCGCTTAATGGCTTGCTGATCGTTCTTAAAGGTCTGCCTCTTGCCTATGGCAAAGATATGCAGGAAGACAAGGAAGGCGTTTTTGACGCTGTCGAATCACTGGCGATTGCCATTGCCGCCACCAGTGGTATGGTGCGCGATTTGACCGCAAATAAGGAGGCGATGCGCGATGCCCTGAGAACGGGCTTCCCAACCGCAACCGATCTGGCTGATTATATGGTGCGCGAACTTGGACTTCCCTTTCGAGAGGCGCATCATGCCAGTGGTTCGATTGTCGCGCTGGCGGCGGCAAAGGGATGCGATCTTGATGCGCTTAGCCTTGAAGACATGCAAGCTGTCGAACCACGGATCAAAGCTGATATCATGGGGATTCTGACAGTCGAAAGTGCTGTGGCCGCCCGCACCAGCTTTGGCGGCACGGCCCCAACCGAGGTAAAAGCACGTATCGCCGATGCCCGGTCACGATTTGGTATTGAAAGATAAAGGAGCGCGTAATGTTAAAAAAAACCATGATTACCTGTCTTGTAACATTACTTGCTGTGGCAGGTCTGACAGCTTGTGGCAAGCGCGGTGATCCCTATCGTCCATCGGATGTGCCAGCAAACACCGAAACTGTGACCGAATAGATAAATATCATTGTAACACCTAAGCGTGCTGCGCTCACGAAACCGAAAAGCGCAAGGATTAGATATGTGTGCCTTTAACCGATTAGATAGTGGAGAGCTGGCTGTTGACGGCCTGCCGCTTGCACAGATTGCCGCCGCTTATGATAGCCCGCTTTATGTCTATTCGGGTGCTGGTATCCGTGACGCCTATCGTGATTTTGCTGCTGCCGTCGCGCCGGTAAACGGCAAAGTACATTTTGCCATGAAGGCAAATTCGGCTCTTGGCGTGCTGGCTTTGCTGGCACATGAAGGGGCAGGTGCTGATATCGTTTCAGGCGGCGAACTCAGCCGCGCCTTGGCGGCCGGCATATCGGCAGCGGATATAGTCTTTTCGGGGGTTGGCAAAAGCAAAGCTGAAATCGAACAGGCTCTGGCCGCCAATATTGGCCAGATCAATGCCGAGTCGCCAGCTGAAGTTGCCATGATCAGCGCTATTGCCGAATCTATGGGCGTGGTGGCTCCTGTTGCTTTGCGCGTCAATCTTGATGTTGACGCCAAAACCCATGCCAAGATTTCAACCGGACAACGTGATACCAAATTCGGCATTTCAACTGACCAGAACGAAGCCGCCAGCTTATATCGTGTGATGGCAGCAGACCCGCATATTGCCCCATCGGGGCTGGCAGTTCATATCGGCTCGCAATTACGCGATATGGCTCCTTTCGAGACAGCCTATACTGCCTTGCTTGATCTTGGCACTGCCTTGCGCGCCGATGGGCTGGATGTGCCGGTGCTTGATCTTGGTGGCGGCGTTGGCGTTGACTATGACCAAGCGACCCCGACAGATTTCACCACCTATGGGGAGATGGTGACACGCATTTTCGATAAATCTGATTTCAAGTTTGGTTTTGAGCCTGGGCGAGCGATCGTTGCTAATAACGGCGTTTTGCTGACCAAAGTTATCTTTATCAAGGATGGTGACAATAAGCGCTTTGTCATTGTCGATGCGGCGATGAATGATCTGCTTCGGCCAACACTTTATGAAGCCCATCATACAATCGTGCCGGTTTTTCCAGCCGGACCAGATATAGGTCTAACCGACATTGTCGGACCAGTATGCGAAACAGGTGATTATATTGGTCGAGACCGCATGATGCCGGCGCTGGCAAGCGATGATCTGCTGGCGGTTTTGTCTGCGGGTGCCTATGGCGCGGTCATGGCCTCGGCATATAATACACGTCCTCCAGCTGGTGAAGTGCTGGTTCTTGACGGCAAAATACATGAATTGCGCGCCAAACGCACGGTTGAGAGCTATCTTGCCGAGGAGTTGATCCCTGAATTCTGATCATCACCCATAACACCCAATGTGACGAATAATCGTCGCATAGCGAAGCCATATTTTGTAATTACCTGCCGCCAATGCTATTATTGAGGTTAAGGCTGGGGTGTAATCATATGCTTCAAGGCCAAGGGTAATGGGTATATGTCGGACAAAAAGACATCTATGTCGTTAGCTAGCAGGCTTCGCAACCGCGAAACCGCCCTGACCATCGTCTGTGTTCTTGTGGCCTTTATGCTGGCATCATTTCAGCATTTCGTTTTGACATTGCCGCGTGGCGAAACCGATTTCACCAAGCTTGAATACACAGATGGCATTGTGGTGACAACGGGGGGACAGCAACGTCTTGTCGAAGGCTTGAACCTACTGGTCAGCGGCACCACAGATAAATTGCTGATTTCCGGCGTTGGCAAAGGCGTCAATAAGGCTGTTCTGGTTCAGGAATTAAATTTGAATGATCAACAGGTTAGCGCTTTATTCTGTTGCGTAGAGCTGGAATATGGTGCGCTGGACACTCGTGGCAACGCTTTGGCCGCGCGTGCATGGATTGATCTCAACGGCCTGAATTCGATCCGCTTGGTAACGGCCAATTATCATATGCCACGTGCTGAAATTGTCTTTAGCCGGACGATGCCGAATGTTGATATTCACCAATGGGCGGTTAGCCCGAACGCGCTTGATGTTGAACGCTGGTGGCAAGATCCGATGATTATCCGTCTGCTGACGCGTGAATATGCCAAATATGTTGCCGAGATTATCCGTCTCTAGCTTTGCCCCGCATCGATGATTGAGCGTCTGATTTCACGTGTCCGGGTAAATAGCTCTTCCAGTTTGTCGCCTTCCTGCCAGCGAATCGCGCGTTGCAGAAACGACAAATCTTCGGAAAACCTCTGAAGCATTTCAAGCACGGCTTCGTCATTATTCAGAAACACATCACGCCACATCACCGGATCTGATGCCGCAATGCGGGTGAAATCGCGAAAACCAGAGGCCGAAAAGCGGATCACGTCATTTTTAAGCTGCCCTTCAAGATCAACCGCCGTGCCAACAATCGTATAGGCAATCAAATGCGGCAGATGCGACGTCAAGGCCAGCACCTTATCATGATAGTCAGGCTCCATGCGCTCACTGATTGATCCCAAAGCCTCTACATAGCTGGCAAAATGGTCAACCACATCCGTTGGCACATCAAGTGGCAGAATGATCCAATAGCGTTCGTCAAATAATGTGGCATGACCAGCCGACGGGCCCGACCGTTCGGTACCGGCAATTGGATGCGATGGTAGCCAGTGAATATGCGGCGCAATATTGGGCGCAACATCACGCATCACCGAACGTTTGGTTGATCCTGTATCGCTCAGCACAGCGCCCGGCTTCATCTTTGGAATAATCGCGGCACTCAATGCGCCAAGCGCGCCAACCGGCACCGCCATAATCACCAGATCAGCATCATTTACAGCATCAGCCGGATCAGCCACAAAACTATCAACAAGTTCAAGCGACGCAATCTCATCAGCAATATTATCACCCGAATCACATCCGGTGATATGACCGGCAACACCCGCACGGCGGGTGGCCAAGGCGATTGAGGCACCAATCAGGCCAAGGCCGATAATCGTCACTTTGTCATATAGAATTGTCATGATTCATCTTTAAAATTATCTGTTTTCATCGTGCATAGATGCCCAGAACGCGCACATCGCCAGCGTCATCCCCAACGCCATCCGGATGATATCCAGCCACGCTATTTATCATATGTCCTGTGTCGGGGTTTAGCACGCCTATCAGGGTGATGTCATCACCTGACGCATCGGGCAAAGCAGGGCCAATAATATAGGCCGGCGGCACAGCCCCCATATCGAATAGTGGGGTTCGGGCAATAACAAAGGCCGCGTCATCTGTATAAAGCCAAGCTGCCAATGCTGGCATATTATCGGCTGGCACCAGCGCATAGAGGGTATCACCACGAGCCTTTTGAACAGCAAATTGCGCGGCAATATCAGAAATCGAATCCGCATAGCTTGCCTGTAAAGCGCTTCCCATATGCCAGGCCGCCGTCGGCGCGACATCGGAATGCACTATAAAATGCAGATCTGCATCTTGCCGGCTAAGGCTAGCGGCCAGAATCTGTCGCCAGATGCCAAGCAGAATAACGCCTGATATATCAGGCCGCTGGCTGGCAAGACGCCGCATCAACGCTGCCTCACGTCCGGGGCGAAAAGCAGCTTTACCTGCTTTTGCGGCGGTCACCCGGTCGGATAAATCCATCCGTGCCGCAATAAGTTCAAGAATGCGGTTATCCACTGTATCGATTTCATGGCGCAGATCGTCAAGATTATCGGTCATAAACATCATTCCCAATGGCCAGATTATACTGTCCATACATATGCAACAAAGGGGCTGATCCCCACATTTAGAACATCAAGCATCACTCTATGGCGAGGGTGACAGAACCTGCAAGACAGATGATTTTCCGGTAGCGACTTTACGTGTATTTCCAGCAGGTGCATAGAGCATTTTCGTGGCCTCGATAAGCAATATAGCTCCTAATGCTGGCCAGCAGCGCTGACCAAATTGTTCGCATGTGCTGGCAAAGCGCAAAAGTGGCCCCCGCTGTACGGGCGGAATGAAAACCACTCGATGCACGTGATTCACTTCAAAACCATGTTGTGTCAGCACTGTTTGCAATTGCCGACGGGAAAAGGGGCGGCCATGACCCAGCGGTGTCGTTTCACGGTGCGTCCAGATACCCCGCCGATTCGGCACCATAACCAGAAGCTTGCCAGCACCATCAAGAACCCGCCAGCATTCATCTAGCAACTTCGCGGGATCGTCATCGAATTCCAGAGCATGTGTCAGCATCAACCGGTCAAGTTGCACATCCGGCAAGGGCAGATTATGCCCATTACCGAGGATTGTCCGCACCTGACCTGTCTGCGGCCAGATCACCGCGCCATGTCGGGCTGGCATCAGGGCAATCGCCTTGGCTTTTGCCACATCGTCAATCATATCTAAAAATGGCGGCCCATAGCCAAAACCCGCATTATAGGCATCGGCACGATTATCCCAGAATGGCCGAATATAAGGATCAAGCAAACCTGTAACGGTGACACCCAGCGGGGTATCATAAAATGACTGTATCTGAACAGTATCGCGATACATGATTGTTCCCGTTTCACCTATGTCTATTCGGTTTCATCTATATGTGTCAGGCCACGCATCATGCCCTAAAGACATATCCCGGTAGCCTAGATAGCAAAGCCATCTCAAACCATGACTGTAGAATAACCAAAAATGGCTGATCTGGGCTAGACCAGATCAGTCAAAGCTGGATAATTGATAGGCGATAGTCTCGCAATCGTCATAGGCATCGGGCTTGGCTGTGCGCACGCGTAATCCAGTCACATCAGGCAACAATGCCAGATTATCAAACAGCGCACGCGCCAATGTTTCCTGTAAGTCAAAATGCTGTCGGCTCACAATACCCATCACCGTATTACGAATCAGGTCATAATTCAGCGTTTCATTAACATCATCGGCCTGCGGTGCAGAATCAGCATCAAGAACCAGCTCAACATCGATAATGACACGTTGCGGGGCCAGCCGTTCGGCATCGTAAATCCCGATTCGGACCATCACCTCGAGCCCTTGTAGAAGAAACCGGCGATCCGTAATCGGTAATGTATTAACTGTGCTCATGGTCATCACCTATCTATTTGGCTGTCATATCCATTTGACTGTCCTATCTATTTGACTGTCACGGGGGGGGTTATAACTTATCAACTATCCAGTCTGGGCAGATGCCAGTTCTCTCAATCGCCTGCAAAGCCCCGCCTTCGCGGAACAGCCCATAGCTGGTTAGTAAAATCGATTGCATACCTGCCGCACTGGCACCCAGAATATCCGTATGCAGACTATCGCCAACCATGCCAACTTTATGCCGCGGAATATCACCGCCAGCGACTATTCGCAACGCATCAAAGGCCAAATTATAAGCAGGTTGATGCGGCTTGCCATACCAATGCACAGGCACATCGCATGTCTGCATCAACCGCGCTGCCCAATAGCCAGGTTCCGGCGCATAAAATGTCGATTGCGGCGATGTCACATCGGGATTGGCAATATGTACTGGGCGGGGTCGCTTTTGCAAAGCCGCTTCAAGCCTAGCCTGATCCTCTTCCTGCCAGTCCGTGGCGCTAAGAAAGGCAAAATGATCGGCCCGTGTCCAAAAATCATTATCCACCGCATCATAATCGGCAAGTGACAACATACCCGCAAGCGGCGGCGCACTGGCTTGCTTGCTTAGGATGCCAACCTGACCAAACCCGCCAGGCTCCAGAAAATCACGGATAAAGGCATTACGGCTGGACACAACATGATGCGGGCGAATCGGCAAATTCCAGTTAGCATATTTCTGCGCAGTCATCTCGGTTTCCAAGGTCGCACCATTTGTCAGCACCATGATAGTTACATCTTGTGCCGCCGCCAGATTCAGAAATTCATGAATCCCATCAACCGGATCAGCACCTACATTGATCACGCCAAAGCCATCAAGAATCAAAGCGTCGAATTGTGGCAGGATATCGCTCAGCCGATCCGCCATACGCTGGGCGCCAGGTGTGGCCTTGGGCATAATGGGCCGCAACGCTTCATAAATGGTCAAAGCCGCATCAAGCGACATAGCGTTTGATGCGGGTAATGTAAGCGATGCAAGTGATGGTAACACGGATCTAACTTCCTATTGCATAAAGCCACCACCACCATATGTCTCACTTTCAGGATCAATCCTATCCATGCAAGGCACGACTATTTTAGTTGGGCAGCGGTGATAAACGCGCCGAATGCTTCGCACCATATCAGCACTGCCGGATAAGACCTAGCTGTAATTCCAGTCGGAATATCAACGCTGAAATTTTTATATGCCTTAATTGGGCTAACCATCACCGATTGATCTTTGATGGCCAGAAAATCCGCTTTGGTTTCGACAAAGGACGGGGTCAGATACAGGCGGTAATCGGGTCCCGGTGCAATCTCACCATCAAGCCAGATTTGTGTATCATTGACCATGATCTGGCCTTCGCCCCAATGAAACCTATCCGATCCAGCCAGATCACGCCTGAAAATACCAACACGCTCGGCGCTGTTTTGGCGCGCCGCCAAAGTTTGATCATCAAGCCCCTGCTCGGCAGTCAGAATCGGCAGGAAGTAAATTCCCATCATAAATCCAACCGCAAGACCTGCCGCAAATTTAAAAGCGCCAAACCAGATGATATGCCGCCGTGCTATATTCAATAACGTCGTAAACATGATTTTGCTCCTTTATGGCTATTTCTTCTATCATACCTAAATTCATACTTGCGTCGGCATAGCTAGCGTCACATGCTTTATTGATGTTAGACAGTAGCGTTTGGGCATAGGTTACACCGCCCAATTCCAACTGCTCAATTCCAACGGAGATGATGTTGAAACTTGCATCCCTTGAAACCTTTATAGTGGGCACACCGCCACCATCTATTGGTGGGCGTTATTTTATTTTTGTATCGCTTGAAACGTCATGCGGCATCAAAGGCGTTGGTGAAATTTACGCCGCCAGCTTTGCCCCCCAGATTATCTGTTCAATGGCCAAAGATGTCTTTGCCCGTTATCTGGATGGCAATGATCCGTTTCAGATAGAACGTTTCTGGCGCCGTGCGCATGGGTCGGGCTTTACCCATCGTCCAGACATTTCGATGCAAGGTGTGGTCAGCGGGCTGGAAATGGCCTGTTGGGATATCATCGGTAAGGCGGTTGATAAACCGGTTTATGATCTGCTTGGCGGTATGGTTAATGAACGATTGCGAAGCTACACCTATCTTTATCCAGCCACAGGACAGGATCCGGCGCATTTTTATCAAGATCCTGTTGCCAGCGCCGAATCGGCGGCACTGGCAGTAAAAGACGGATTCACAGCGGTGAAATTTGATCCGGCAGGCCAATATACGGTGTTTGATGGGCGCATGCCTGATCTGGATGCGCTGGAACGCAGCGCAACATTCTGCCGACTGATTCGCGATGCGATTGGCAATAAAGCCGATATGCTGTTTGGCACGCATGGCCAATTTACCGCCGCTGGCGCGATACGCCTTGCTAAAAAACTCGAACCCTATGACCCTTTATGGTTCGAAGAACCAACCCCACCGGATATGCCAGAAGAAATGGCAAAGGTAGCCGCTGGCACCTCGATACCTGTTGCCACGGGGGAACGCCTATGCAGTAAATTTGAATTTGCCAGGGTTCTGCAAAACGGCGCGGCGGCCATTCTGCAACCTAATCTAGGTCGAGTTGGCGGTATTCTTGAAGCCAAAAAAATAACTGCTATGGCCGAAACGCATTACGTACAGATTGCGCCCCATCTATATTGCGGACCGGTTGTTGCGGCCGCCAATATCCAGCTGGCCACCTGTTCGCCAAATTTCCTGATTATGGAATCGATCAAGAAAATGGATGGCTTTCATGCTGACCTGCTCAAAACTCCGCTTCAATGGGAAGATGGCTATGTGATTCCGCCTAAAACGCCCGGCCTTGGTGTTGAACTGAATGAGGATGTGGTGCGCGCGCACCCCTACACAGGTGATGCCCTGCATCTTGAAATGGGCGCCAATCCCTATGATCCAGTGCGTGACCGGCTATTTCCGGGTGGTTAAGGCACCAAAACAGGGCTGAATCAGGGGTAAAATAGTTCATGTGGCGTTTCAGGGCGCAAATCGACGCGATTAAGATCGGTTTAATTATCTGCAACGTCTGACTTTGCCATATTCTATCGCGCCGAATGTCAATGCAGGCTTGACATTCGGGGGGGACGGGCTATATTCCGCGACGCAATGGGATGGGTCGTAAATCACAACTAACCTTATTGCACGATAGCGTGTCTATATGGGCCTGATAAAATATCTGGCAGAACAATGACACTTTTTAGGTTTCTTCGATTTGGTATCTACGGCATTTGACGCTGTGACCGATAATGAAGATAAATGAAGATAGATAAGGATTATCGCCATGTATGCATTGGTGAAGACAGGCGGCAAGCAGTACCGCGTTGCAAAAGATGACACTATTCTTGTTGAGCGCATTGCCGCCGAAGAAGGTGATCAGGTCGTTCTGGACAACATCATCATGCTTGGTGATGGTGATAAAGTAACTGTCGGTACACCAAACGTTGAAGGTGCCGGTGTAAGCGCAACAGTGATGCGGCAGACCCGTGGCCCCAAGATCATTATTTTCCGCCGCAAGCGTCGTAAGAATCATCGTCGTACACAAGGTCACCGTCAGGATCTGACCTTGCTAAAGATCAACGATATTGCCGAAGATGCAAAAAAGCTAGCCGCACCGAAAGCAGCGGCGAAAAAAGCTGCCTCAAAAAAGGCTGTAGCGCCTAAAGCTGAGGCTGCACCAAAGGCTGATGCCGCTCCAAAGAAGGCCGCCCCAAAAAAGGCAGCTGTAAAAAAAGCATCGGATGCCGCTCCAAAGAAAGCTGCACCGAAAAAGGCCGCGGCTAAAAAGAAATAACGTTTAAACCAACCAATATATAGATGCGGTTTTATCGCATGGCAGATAAGGGTTAATAAGATGGCACATAAAAAAGCAGGTGGTAGTTCCAGAAACGGTCGTGATTCCGCTGGCCGCAGATTGGGCGTAAAGAAATTTGGTGGTGAGTCAGTTGTGGCTGGTAACATCATTGTTCGTCAGCGCGGCACCAAGGTAAATCCAGGTGAAAATGTGGGTATGGGCAAAGACCATACATTATTCGCCCTGACTAACGGTAAAGTTGCTTTCAAGGAAAAATCTGGTGGCAAGATGTTTGTAAATATCATGCCGATGGCTGAGGCTGCCGAATAGCCTAGCCAGCAGATATAGGCTGGCCTATGGGCAGCCCAAAATTAAGCAGGGGGATGACGGATCAGTTATTCCCCTGTTACTTTTTAAGCCTGTTGTCTTTTGGTACTCTGCAGGATGAAAGCGAAAAAACAGTCCGCAGATATAGTGACAATGTCATATATTCTGGTGATAGGTGAATGATGAAACCCAGGTTAGACCGATGAAATTTCTGGATCAGGCAAAAATCTATGCGCGTTCCGGTCATGGCGGCCCCGGGTCAGTCAGTTTCCGGCGTGAAGCGCATGTCCCCTTTGGTGGACCCGATGGCGGCAATGGTGGCCGTGGCGGCGATATAATTGCGCGCGCCGTAAACGGATTAAACACGCTTATTGATTATCGCTACCAACAGCATTTCAAAGCTGAATCCGGTCGTCCGGGTGCTGGCCGTGATCGCAGTGGTGCTTCCGGTGACTCGGTGATCATGCGCTTGCCTGTTGGCACCCAGATTCTATCTGACGATCAGCAGACGGTGCTTGCCGATCTGACCGAAGAAGGTCAGGAAATCGTGCTCGCCACGGGTGGGCCAGGCGGCAAAGGCAACGCTTTTTTCAAATCCTCGACCAATCGGGCACCGCGTAAATCACAGCCTGGTGAACCTGGACAGGAAATGTGGGTCTGGTTGCGCCTGAAACTGATTGCTGATGCTGGTTTACTTGGCTTGCCCAATGCTGGCAAATCGACATTTCTGGCGGCGGTATCTGCCGCCAAGCCTAAAATTGCGGATTATCCGTTCACGACATTGCATCCGAATCTGGGTGTTGTTGCTGTTGATGCCAAGGAATTTGTGATGGCAGATATTCCTGGTCTGATCGAAGGTGCGCATGAAGGTGCTGGTCTTGGCCACCGCTTTTTGGGGCATGTTGAAAGATGTCGGGTGCTGTTGCATCTGGTTGACGCCACGGCTGATGATCCTATTGAAGCTTGGAAAATCCTGCGCCGCGAACTCAAAGAATATGGCGGCGGCCTGAATGATAAGCCCGAAATTGTCGGGCTGACCAAACTTGATGCTACACCCCCCGATTATGCCGAAGATCTGGCCAACGCCCTGCGCGCCGAAGGTGCTGGCACAGTGCTACCGCTATCGTCGGTCAGTGGCGAAGGCGTTACCTCTGTGTTACGCGCGCTTATTAGCATTATCGAAGAGGCCACATTTGAAGAGAATAAACCGGATGAGGTAGAGCCATGGTCGCCCTAGAAAATGGTGTCCCAGAAAATGGCGTCTCAGAAAAAGATGTGATGCCATCTGATGATAGGCAGACAGCGATCGATGCGCTAAAAGCCGCGCGCATTGTTGTTATCAAGGTGGGGTCGGCTTTACTTGTCGATGACAAGAATAACGCCATCAATCAGACATGGCTGGCTGGCATTTCCGAAGATATTGCCGCGCTACAAGCATCAGGCGCCTCGGTCGTTGTTGTCTCAAGCGGCGCGATTGCCCTAGGCAGTTTGAATCTGGGCATTAGCCAGAAAACACTTCAGCTTGAGGAAAAACAGGCTGCCGCCGCCGCTGGTCAGGTGACGCTGGCACATGCTTGGATGACGGCGCTGGCTACCCATAATATCCAGACCGCCCAAATCCTGCTGTCACCTGATGATACCGAAACTCGTCGTCGGCATCTGAATGCCCGCGCAACGATGACCACGCTTCTATCACTAGGTGCTGTGCCTGTGGTCAATGAAAATGACACGGTTGCCACAGCTGAAATTCGCTTTGGCGATAATGACCGTCTTGCCGCGCGCGTCGCGGCGATGCTTGGCGCTGATATGTTGGTACTGCTATCCGACGTTGATGGACTTTATACAGGCAACCCGCATCATGACAAAATGGCAGAGCATATTGCAAAGGTCGATAACATCACCCCAGAAATCATGAATATGGCAGGCACGGCGAATGCCAGCTATGCGTCTGGTGGCATGGTCACAAAACTTGAAGCGGCACGCATCGCCACATCTGCTGGATGCAGCATGATTATCTGTAATGGCCGCGACCCGCGCCCTTTGATGGCGATTAAAGCTGGTGCCCGTAACACGATCTTTACCGCCGAAGCATCGCCCCCGACCGCACGCAAGAAATGGATTGCTGGTGCCTTGTCGCCCAAAGGCAAGCTGGTCATTGATGACGGGGCGGTATCGGCATTGCGAAAAGGACGGTCGCTGTTACCCGCTGGCGTAACCAGTATTGGTGGCAATTTCGAACGGGGCGATTTGATCGCTGTGGAAAGCCGTGATGGCCTTGTCATCGGACATGGGCTTTCGGCATATTCCGCCACGGATGCCACCCGGATAAAAGGGCATAAAAGCAGTGAAATCGAAACCCTTCTCGGCTATCGTGGTCGTGATGAATTGATTCATGCTGATAATATCGTGATGAATGACAATGGTGCAGCCTCTGACGAGGGAATCCGATAATGACCGAACAGTCGCATAATTTTGATAGCCCAAAAGCGCTAGTCTCTGCCATGGTGACTGCGGCAAAGCATGCCCAGAAAATGCTTGGGCAAAGCCCATATGATACGCGTCGTTCGGCCTTGCTAAAAAGCGCCGAATTGATTCGCGCACATGCTGACGCGATCATCACAACCAACGGTAAAGATGTAAAAAAGGCATCTGAAAACGGTATCTCTACTGCCTTTATCGACCGACTGACGATGAATGCTGAACGTGTCGAAGCGATGGCCGCCGGACTGGAATCAATAGCATCACTTGATGATCCTATCGGGCGTGAACTGGCGCGTTGGCAACCGCCAAACGGGCTGGATATTGCACGTGTTTCAACGCCGCTTGGCATTATCGGCATTATCTATGAATCACGGCCAAACGTGACTGTTGATGCTGCTAGCTTATGCTTGATTTCAGGCAATGCAGCTATTTTACGTGGTGGCTCGGATAGCTATTACACCTCTAACATGCTGGCCAGCCTTATGGTTCAGGGGCTTGAAAGTGCCGGTCTGCCGACTGCAAATGTGCAGATGATACCGTCTGCCGATCGTGCGATTGTGGGGGCGATGCTGACCGCGGCAGGTGAGATTGATGTGATTATCCCCCGCGGTGGGCGGTCGCTTGTCGAGCGTGTTCAATCCGAGGCGCGTGTCCCTGTTTTTGCGCATCTTGAAGGCATATGCCATGTCTATGTCGATGCTGATGCGGATTTCGATATGGCACAACAGATTGTCGTCAATGCCAAAATGCGGCGCACAGGCATATGCGGGGCGGCCGAAACCTTGCTCATGCACCGTGATGTTGCGGCCAGCATGTTACCTAAAATAGCCAAGGCCTTAACCGATGCCGGATGTGCCTTACGCGGCGATGCGCTGTCCTGTGATCTGGTCGCGAATATGACCAAAGCCAGTGAAGCTGACTGGCATACCGAATATCTGGACAGCATCCTGTCTGTCAAAATTGTCGATTCGGTTGATGACGCGATTACGCATATCGATACCTATGGCTCTGGTCATACCGAAAGCATCATTACCGCAAATACACATACCGCCGACCATTTCCTGACCCGTGTTGATAGCGCGATTGTGATGGTGAATGCGTCAACCCAATTTGCCGATGGTGGTGAGTTCGGCATGGGCGCCGAAATTGGCATCGCCACCGGGCGGCTTCATGCTCGTGGCCCGGTTGGCGCGGCGCAACTAACCAGCTTTAAATATATTGTACGCGGTCATGGCAACACACGTCCGTGAAGTTCCAGAAGCACCCTTACCAGCCATTTTTCACAGCAAAACACGGCTGAAAATAGGGCTTGTAGGCGGCTCATTCAATCCGGCGCATGCTGGACATCTGCATATGAGCATGCTGGCTTTGCGTACGCTTGGTCTTGATCAGATATGGTGGCTGGTGACACCACAAAACCCGCTTAAAGACCGTCATGCGATGATGACACTGGCGCATAGGCGTGATTTTGCCCGCACAGTCACCACACATCACCCGCAGATCAAAGTGTTGAGTCCAGAAGAACGACGGCCAGATCACCTTACGTACAATACATTAATGTGGCTAAATGAAACCTGTCCGCATGCACAGTTTGTTTGGATCATGGGTGCCGATAATATGGTGCAATTCAGCGCCTGGCATCGTTATCGCGACATCAGCAGCCTCATGCCCATGGCCGTGATCGACCGTCCGGGCTTTTCCTATCAGGCGATCAGTGCTGGACGTAAATTACCAGCCCAACGGCTACAACCAGCGCGCATGTCAGGCCTATTGGCGCAACGCCGCCTTGCCAGAGCCAGCTGGTGCTTTATTGCTGGTAAGCGGCATAACGCCTCGGCAACGGCTCTGCGTGCCCGTCATCTCGCCAATACGCTTTAATGCGGCTAGCCATTAATTAAACTAGATCAAATATCAACCACGTAGTATAAAGGTTTTTGAGAATAATGAATTTTGGATTCCAGATGATACAATTTGCACTTCATAACGGAGAGATACGATTTCTAAAGCGCAACATTCATTAGACGCCGATCAGGTGTTAAATCTCATCACCAATTCCCTCAACGACGACAAAGCTATTGATATACAGGCCATCCCATTGGCCGGTAAATCTGCCATGGCCGATTTCATGGTCGTGGCTAGCGGATCATCATCGCGACAGGTTGCGGCAATGGCTGAGCATCTGCAATTTAAACTGAAACAGAACCATGTTGATATCATCGGCATGGAAGGTATGCGACAGGCTGACTGGGTGTTGCTTGATGCCAATGACGTCATTGTGCATCTGTTCCGTCCAGAAGTACGCGAATTTTATGGTATCGAGCGTATGTGGGCTGATAGCGGGGTTGAAGAAGTTGTCCGCGTAACTGCCGACGCCTAACCCGCCTGCTTGATCAGGGTTCAGGATATATCATGCGCTTGCATATTATTGCGGTTGGTAAAGGCCGAGCTTCACCAGAAGCCACATTGACCAGCGCATGGCTGGCTCGCCTGCCAGCTGGCGGCGAACTCAGCGAGATCGACTCAAAATTACCAGCTGGTCCGGCGCGCTCTGATGATGAAGCTGCCCGTATTTTAAAACATGTACCATCCGATGCGGCACTTGCGGTCTTTGACCCAAAGGGACGCGACTGTTCATCCGAAGAGCTGGCTAATCTTTTATCACTTTGGCAGGATGAAGGGCGCCCACGTGCCTGTTTCGCCATTGGCGGTGCCGATGGCCATGGTGCGGCAGTGCTTAACCGCGCTGACAAAACCTTGTCCTTTGGTCGGGCAATCTGGCCTCATATGCTGTTTCGGGCGATGGTTGCCGAACAATTATACCGGGCTACGGCCATCTTGAGCGGCCACCCCTATCACCGCCCCAGTTGACCTGTCCAAGTTGACCTGTCCAAGTTGACCTAACCAAAATCATTTGATGGCTTCTGCCTATACTTTTAGCACCTAGCGGATTATAAAAATCTATGGCTCAAGTCCTTAGAAAAAACCGCCCTAAAAACAGTCCTGTCGTTCTATGTATCATGGATGGATGGGGGCATCGACCAGACCCCAGCCATAACGCTGTTGCGCTTGCCCAAACCCCTGTCTTTGACCAGCTGATGTCCACATGCCCGCACAGTTTTGTGGCAGCTTCAGGTAGCGATGTTGGCTTACCCGACGGGCAGGTTGGCAATTCGGAAGTTGGGCATATGAATATTGGCGCGGGGCGTGTTGTTATGCAAACCCTACCCCGTATCAGCGCGGCTGTAGCTGATGGATCGCTCGCCGCCCACCCTAAACTGATGGCACTTGCTGACCAGATGATTGCTACTGGCAGCACCGCACATATCATGGGGCTGTTTTCGGATGGCGGTGTGCATGCGCATGAAGATCATACGCTGTGCGTTATCCGCGCACTAGCCGCACGCGGCGTCAAAGTTGCGGTTCATGCCTTTACTGATGGACGTGATGTTCTGCCAAAGGCCGCGATCAATACGATGCCGGACTTTCTTGAACAGCTTCCCGACACGGTTACCATGGCCAGCGTCATTGGTCGTTATTTTGCTATGGATCGCGATCACCGCTGGACCCGCACCAAGGCCGCTTTCAATGCCATAGTCCATGGCCAGAGCGCCGATGCGCCAGCGTCAGATTGTATGGCCGCCATCAGGCAGGCCTATGATCGCGGCGAAAGTGACGAATTCATCGCCGCCACTGTCATCGGTGGCTATGCAGGCATGAATGATGGGGACGGCCTTGTGATGATGAATTTTCGGACTGATCGTGCACGCCAGATCCTTGATGCCTTTTTCAGACCGGATACAGTCGGCTTTCCGGCTAAACCACCAATGATCGGATCAGCCATTGGCATGTCATCCTATTCCGAAGCTCTGGATGAATTTGTCGATACTTTATTTCCGGCAACCGAACTTAACGATACGCTTGGCGCCGTTGTGGCCGCCGCTGGCTTGCGTCAGCTACGCCTTGCCGAAACTGAAAAATATCCGCATGTTACGTTTTTCTTTAATGGCGGTGAAGAAACCATGCTGCCGCAAGAAGACCGCCAGATGGTGCAATCACCTAACGTTCCAACCTATGATATGCAGCCTGAGATGAGCGCCGAAGGCGTTTTGCAAACAGCTTTGCAAAGTCTGAACACACAGGCACATGATCTGCTTATCATCAATTTTGCCAATCCGGATATGGTTGGCCATACAGGTGATCTTGCCGCCGCTATTCAGGCGGTTGAAACCGTTGATGATTGTGTAGGCAGGCTTGCCGAGGCGGTTAGGGCACATCATGGCCAGATGCTGGTCACCGCTGATCATGGTAATTGTGAAATAATGTGGGATGATGAAGCCAATTCGCCACATACAGCACATACAACGAATCTTGTACCGCTAATCCTTGTAAATGGCGCGACTGACACCAAATTGTTAAATGGGCGTCTGGCAGATCTGGCCCCTAGTCTGCTAGCCATGCTGGGCATCTCCCAACCGTCTGCTATGACGGGAAATTCCTTGCTGCGTTCATAATATTGCTCTGTTGCTAAATAATTGCATGCGGTAAAAGGGGCTGTGCTTGCATAGCCGGCAACAGACTGGCACGATATACGCATAAACAAAATACTGTCATGATGGCCATTGAGTTGATTACCAATACGTTAGGAGTGCTTGCATAATGCAAAGACCTTTATTTTCTGACTCTGCAGGATCTGGACGATCAAGTTTCGGCCGCGCTAATTTCAGTGGCCAGAAAAAGCACCGTTTTCTTTATATTCTGCTTATCTTTGGTGTCATGGCCGCGGGTGGCCTTAGTGTATCCCTTCTCAGCGCGGCGCGTGCCGACAAGAATGATTCTGTCTATCAACAACTTGGCCTGTTTGGTGATATTTTCCAACGCGTGCGGGAAAGCTATGTTGATGAGGTGAACGATACCGATCTAATCGAAGCGGCTATCAAAGGTATGCTGACCTCGCTGGATCCACATTCCTCTTATCTGAACGCTGATAATTTCAACGCCATGAAGGTGCAGACGCAAGGCCGATTTGGTGGTCTTGGAATCGAAATCACTATGGAAAACGGCATGATTAAAGTCGTATCACCAATTGATGACACCCCTGCGGCCAAAGCGGGCATCCAGCCAGAAGATTATATTATTGCCGTTGATGATGAATCGATCATTGGTATGCCGTTATCGGATGCCGTGGATCGGCTTCGTGGTAAAATCGGGTCTAAAGTAACGGTCAAGGTTCAACGCGCCCAGGACGAGCCGTTTGATGTATCGCTGATACGTGATTCAATCAAAATCAAATCGGTGCGTTATGAAATCTTTGATGGCATTGGTTATGTGCGCCTGACCACATTTTCCGAACAGACAACCCCCGGCCTGATTGATGCCATTGATGATATGTTCAAGCAGCAAGACGGGAGCCTCAAGGGCGTGATTCTGGATCTTCGTAATAACCCTGGTGGTTTACTGGATCAGGCGATCTCGGTCAGCGATGCCTTTCTGGAAAAAGGCGAAATCGTATCAACACGTGGCCGCGATCCCGAAAAAGGTAACCGCGTTTATGCCACCTCAGGTGATATTGCCCGTGGTCTGCCTATGGTTGTGCTGATTAATTCAGGCTCAGCTTCGGCATCCGAGATTGTCGCGGGCGCGTTAAAGGATCATAAGCGTGCCTTGCTTCTTGGAACAAGATCATTTGGTAAAGGCTCGGTACAATCGGTAATTCCGGTATCGAATACCGCCGCCATGCGTCTAACCACAGCACGCTATTACACGCCGTCAGGCATATCGATTCAGGCCAAAGGTATAGAACCTGATATCGAAGTGCTGATGGCACGGATTGAAACGCTTGAAGGGGGCATCACCCGCGAAGAAAATCTCAAAGGCGCGTTGGATAGTAAAGAAGATGCCGAAGCCGACGCATCCGACACACAGCCAGAGCAAAAGTTCAAACAGGACGAAGTCGATTATCAACTTGCCCGCGCGCTTGATCTGATTCGGGGCGTATCAGCCTTCTCGGCATTAAGGCCAAGTTCATGAACCAGATTAAAACTGCCTATGATGACAGGCCTTACCGCCCTTGCGTTGGCATTTTCCTGCTTAACCCACATGGTCAGGTTTTTGCCGGACGCCGCATAGACAGCCGTGCTGAAGCCTGGCAAATGCCCCAAGGCGGTATTGATCCGGGCGAATCACCGATTGTCGCCTGTATGCGTGAAATGCGTGAGGAAATCGGCACCAATGACGCTGAACTTATCAAAGAACATAGCGAATGGCTGAATTATGATATTCCGTTGCCACTGGCAAACCGTCTATGGCAAGGCAAATACAAGGGACAGAAGCAGAAATGGATGGCGCTTCGCTTTACCGGTAGTGACGCTGATATCAATATTGCCACAGCCGAACCCGAATTTTGCGAATGGCGGTGGCTGCCTGCGGCCGAACTTATTGATCTAGCTGTTCCGTTCAAACGCGGTGTTTATGAACGTATTCTTATCGAATTTGGCGATCTGACCTAATCTGGTTATTGCCAGTATCATGCACAAAAGGGCGCTCATCAGCGCCCTTTTTAAATCGTCAGTATCCACAGCTTTACAGCGCGGCAATCACCGCATTCAGGAAATCAGCTTCCGCTTCAGGCGCGCTTGCGGCGCGTTCCTTGAGCTTGGCGGCATCGGCAGTATCAAGATCCTCGGCACGTTCAGCCAGAATCGTCACGCTTTCGCCGGACACATCAGCAAGGCCACCATCAATCATATAGCGATTGATGATTTTGCCGCCTTCATGCACTTCAACGACACCACGATCAAGATTGGCAAGCATTGGCGCATGCCGTGGCATGGCACCAAAGAGGCCTTCTGATCCAGGCGCAACAACCATTTCTGCGGCCATCTGCACCATGATTTTCGCCGGTGTTACCAGCTCTAAATGTGTTGTCTCAGCCATAACGCTGTTTCCTTTATGACAGGGTCAAAACGATGCCTGATTTAGGCAGCTTCCTGTGCCAGCTTCTTGCCTTTTTCGATGGCTTCTTCGATGGTGCCAACCAGATAGAAAGCAGCTTCTGGCAGATGATCGTAATCACCATTGATGATGCCTTCAAAGCCACTGATTGTATCTTCAAGGCTAACCAATTTACCTGGGGCGCCCGTAAAGACTTCGGCCACATGGAATGGCTGGGACAGAAAACGCTGAATTTTGCGCGCCCGATAAACTGTAAGCTTATCCTCTTCTGACAATTCATCCATACCCAGAATAGCGATGATATCCTGTAGCGACTTATACTGCTGCAGCACCTCTTGCACCTGACGGGCAATGCTATAGTGATGCTCGCCAACAATCCGTGGATCCAGCATACGTGATGATGAATCAAGCGGGTCAACCGCAGGGTAAATGCCAAGCTCGGCAATCTGACGTGACAGAACTGTTGTCGCATCAAGGTGCGCGAATGACGCTGCAGGTGCCGGGTCAGTCAAATCATCGGCTGGGACATAAATCGCCTGAACCGACGTGATCGACCCTTTATTTGTGGTTGTGATCCGCTCTTGCAAAGCACCCATATCGGTCGCCAATGTTGGCTGATAACCCACCGCTGACGGGATACGACCAAGTAGCGCGGACACTTCCGAACCAGCCTGGGTAAAGCGGAAAATATTATCAACAAAGAACAGCACGTCTTGGCCTTCTTCATCACGAAAATATTCAGCCAATGTCAGGCCTGTCAGCGCCACGCGTGAACGCGCACCTGGAGGCTCATTCATCTGACCATAAACAAGCGCCGCTTTAGAGCCTTCGCCATCTGGCACAATAACGCCTGATTCCACCATTTCGTGATACAGGTCATTACCTTCACGTGTACGCTCACCAACACCGGCAAACACTGAATAACCACCATGAGCTTTCGCGACGTTATTGATCAATTCCATAATCAGAACGGTTTTACCAACACCGGCACCACCGAACAGACCAATTTTACCACCCTTTGCATAAGGCGCGAGCAGATCAACAACCTTAATACCGGTAACCAGAATTTCGGCTTCGGTTGACTGGTCAACATAATCAGGTGCTGGGCGGTGAATTGGATAATATTTCTTTGATTTAACTGGCTTGCCTTCATCAACCGGCTCACCAATAACATTCAGAATACGTCCCAATGTTTCTGGACCAACTGGCACCGTGATGGGTGCACCTGTATCGGTTGCCGCGGCACCGCGAACCAAACCTTCGGTCGCGTCCATCGCGATAGTTCTGACTGATGACTCGCCAAGATGCTGTGCGACCTCAAGAACAAGGCGCTGGCCGTTATTATCGACCTCAAGCGCGTTCTGGATTGCGGGCAGATTGCCATCAAAAACCACATCGACGACCGCGCCGATTACCTGACTGACTTTACCAACTGCTTTTGTTGCCATGGTTATGTTACTCCGGGCTAAATCCGTATCTGGGCATCATTACCCGACCGGGTTGTTCCAAATCAAAATATGTTACGCGTCTTCAAACTAATATTCACAAAGCTGCTTAAACAGCTTCAGCACCCGAGATGATTTCGATCAATTCTTTGGTGATCGTCGCCTGTCGTGTGCGGTTATAAATCAATGTAAGTCTGTCAATCAGATCGCCAGCATTACGTGTTGCATTATCCATTGCGGTCATTCGTGCGGCCAGTTCGGACGCTGATGATTCAAGCAACGAGCTGTAGATTTGCGTCGAGATACCCCGTGGAAGCAACGCATTCAAAAGCTCTTCTTCTTCCGGCTCATATTCATAGCTGACGCTTAGCGTGTCACTTTCTTCAGCCATATCAATCTGCGCAGGAATAAGTTGTGTATGCGTAACTTCTTGGGCAATTACGCTTTTAAACTTGTTATAGATGATCGAACAGACGTCAAATTCACCAGCTTCAAAACCATCGCGAATTGTCTGGCCGATTGAATCAGCGTCACCATAGGACACTGATGTGCCCTGAATACCTTCCAGTGACGCCATATAGATGTCACCAAGTTCACGGCGTAACGCATCGGCAGATTTGCGTCCGACCATAAATAATTTGACCGTTTTGTTTTCGCTGCGAAGCCGGGCGACTTCATTACGCGTTGCGCGAGTGATCGAACCATTAAAACCACCACATAGACCACGGTCAGCAGACATCACAACCAGCAAATGAACTTGATCTTTACCATTACCAACCAGCAATGCGGGTGCAGATTCCTTATTCGCTTTTGACGCCAGACTTGAGATCACCTGCCCCATACGTGTTGCATAGGGGCGTCCAGCTTCGGCAGATTCCTGTGCCCGACGCAATTTTGCCGCCGCCACCATTTTCATGGCAGCGGTGATTTTTTGCGTGGACTTCACGCTTTTGATCCGCATCTTCAGATCCTGTAATGATGCCATCGGCTAAACTCCCCCTCAACGGGTATTACGTTCTGGTCTCAGGTTCGATGCTTATGAAAAGCTTTTCTTGAACGCTTCGATTGCCGCCGCCAATTTGGCTTCGGTATCATCGGATAGCTTCTGTTCAGACTGGATCGTTGTCAGAACATCTGAAGCGGTGCTGCGAAGATGGTCTAGCAAACCTGCTTCGAAACGACCAATATCAGAAACCTCAATTGTATCCAGATAACCTTTCACACCAGCAAAGATAACTGCAACCTGTTCTTCAACCTGCATCGGGCTGTATTGCGGTTGCTTCAAAAGCTCAGTCAGGCGGGCACCACGCGCAAGTAAAG
Organism: Puniceispirillum sp. (SeqCode); assembly: GCF_965657105.1. Taxonomy (NCBI): domain Bacteria; kingdom Pseudomonadati; phylum Pseudomonadota; class Alphaproteobacteria; order Puniceispirillales (SeqCode); family Puniceispirillaceae (SeqCode); genus Puniceispirillum (SeqCode); species Puniceispirillum sp. (SeqCode). Next base: position 6,771 of record NZ_CBFHNB010000014.1, on the reverse strand, counting down.
CGCGTGTTGAAGCGTCCATATCCGATGCGAACTGGGCAAAAGCGGCCATTTCCCGATATTGCGCCAATTCAAGCTTGATTGAACCGGCAACCTGCTTCATCGCCTTGATCTGCGCGGCAGAACCCACACGACTAACAGACAGACCAACGTTCACAGCCGGACGAATACCTTTATAGAACAATTCAGTCTCAAGGAAAATCTGGCCATCCGTGATCGAGATCACATTGGTAGGAATATAGGCAGACACGTCACCAGCCTGGGTTTCAATGATCGGCAAAGCTGTCAGTGAACCTGAACCGTTCTTTTCATTCAGTTTGGCTGAACGCTCAAGCAGACGTGAGTGCAGATAGAAAACGTCACCTGGATAGGCTTCACGTCCTGGTGGTCGGCGAAGCAACAGGCTCATCTGGCGATAGGCAACCGCCTGCTTTGACAAATCGTCATAAACAACCAGTGCATGCATACCATTATCACGGAAATATTCACCCATGGCACAAGCTGTATAAGGCGCTAGGAACTGCATAGGCGCCGGATCTGACGCGGTCGCTGCCACAATGATTGTATATTCCAACGCGCCTTGTTCTTCGAGTGAGCGCACGATCTGTGCAACGGTTGAGCGCTTCTGGCCAACAGCTACATAGATGCAGAACAGCTTCTTTGAGTCGTCTTTACCAGCCGCTTCATTGACTGACTTCTGATTGATGAAGGCGTCAATAGCGATTGCGGTTTTACCTGTCTGACGGTCACCAATGATCAACTCACGCTGCCCACGACCAACCGGGATCAAGCTATCAATCGCTTTCAGACCGGTTTGCATAGGCTCATGCACAGACTGACGCGGCATAATGCCAGGGGCTTTAACCTCAACACGGCTACGCTTGACATCTTTCAATGGGCCTTTGCCATCGATAGGATTGCCAAGAGCATCGACAACACGACCAAGCAAACCGTGTCCGGTTGGCGTATCAACAATCGACGCTGTCCGGCGCACAACATCGCCTTCACGAATAGAACGGTCATCACCAAAGATAACGATACCAACATTGTCTGATTCGAGGTTAAGCGCCATACCTTTAACGCCACTTTCGAATTCGACCATCTCACCGGCCTGAACCTCATCGAGTCCATGCACACGGGCGATACCGTCTCCGACTGACAGCACACGGCCGACTTCGGCAACTTCGGCTTCACTTCCGAAATTGGCAATTTGATCTTTGAGGATCGCTGAAATTTCAGCCGCACGAATATCCATCACGCTACACCCTTCATGGCTGTTTCTAGCCTGCTAAGTTTTGTTTTGATTGACGTGTCAATCATTCGAGACCCAATACGCACAACCAACCCCCCGATAAGGGACGGGTCAACACGCATTGAAAGCGATAATTTGTCGCTGCCAGCTAGGCTGGCAACTGCTTTTTCGACACTCGCCTTGCGGTTTGCGTCAAGTTCAACAGCCGAAACGACCTCCGCCGAGATTTGACCTTGGCGGCGTGCATGTTCATCAAGGAACACACTAATAATTTTGGGAAGCACAAAAAGACGGCCGTTTTCGGCCAGAGTACCAAGAAATTTGACAGTCATCGCATTAGCGCCTGCCTTTTCCATGATTGCAGTAATGGCAGTCAGCTGTTCACTGCGGGTAATGGCAGGAGATGAAATAAGCATTTTTATGTCGCCGTTTTCAACGACAAGCTTGGCCAGATCGGTTAGATCAGCCACGATTTCATTTAGATTACCTGTATCATCTGCCAGTGCATAGAGCGCACCAGCGTAACGACCTGCAAGACCTGTTGCGCCTAAACTCAAAGACTTACCCTCATCCTGATAAGATACGAACAACTTTCTGGCGCCTACAGTCGATTGGGGCATCCCAACCAACTTTTAACGACGCCTTGGGTGCTATCATAGCCCTAGCCGAAAGGCAAGCATTCAACGGCCTAAAAATGCGTCAAAACAGGAACCGCATAGCCAGACACCGCGATCCTTACAAAAACGGATTTACAAAAAATTATAGGGATCAATATCAATTTGCAGTTTTACCCCCGTATCTGGCTTAAAGTTAGCCAGCCAATCGCGTAATATCCCTTGGATATCAACCGATCTATCGGTGCGGATCAATAACCGCCCCCGATGCCGCCCTTTCAGGAATCCTATGGGGGCAATCGCTGGGCCAAAAATATCAACGCCGGTAAAATGCGGTCTGGACTGATCGAGGCGACGTAACGTCGCATGAAGCCGTTTTTCATCATGTGACGACAGAATCAGCGCCGCTAGCTGTCCGAAAGGTGGCATACCAGCCAAAGACCGCGCATGTGCCTCCATGGCCAGAAACGCATCACGCTGGCCCTCAAGCAAACAGGTAAGCACCTGATTTTCGGGATCAAGCGTCTGCAACATCGCTTCGCCAGGGCGCGATTCGCGGCCAGCACGGCCTGCCACTTGTGATAACATCTGGAATGTTCGTTCGGCAGCGCGCAAATCACCACCTGCCAGACCCAGGTCGGCATCAACAACACCAACCAGCGTCAAATTGGGAAAATGATGGCCTTTGGCAACCATTTGCGTGCCAATAATAATATCGACATCCCCCTCAATAACCGACTGGATAAACGCGTCCGCGGCCTTTGGTGTGCCAACCGTATCACTTGATAGCACAGCAAAACGGGCATCGGGGAATCGCCATAACACCTCCTCGGCAAGCCGTTCGACACCGGGGCCACACGCCTGCATCGTATCGTCCTGACCACAGGCGGAACAATGATTGCTTGGCCGGGTCCGATGCCCGCAATGATGACACCGAAGCTGGCCTGATAATTTATGTGCAACCATCCAGCTATCGCAATTCGGACAGACTAATTTATGCCCGCAACTGCCACATAAGGTTAGCGGGGCATAGCCACGGCGATTCAAAAACAGCAATGATTGTTCGCCTGCCGCCAATCGTGCAGCAATCGCCTCGACCAACGGCGGTGCCAGCCAGCGCCCACGCTCAGGCGGCGTCTGGCGTAAATCAATCGCGGTCATGGCTGGCAAGGCGGCGCCTTTGATCCGGTTGGGCAAGCCAATATGTTGATAACGCGGCGTTTCACCCGTTTTGCCAGCATTCACCCAACTTTCCAGCGATGGCGTCGCCGAAGCCAGAATAATCGGACATTTTTGAATATGCGCACGCACCACAGCCATATCGCGTGCCTGATAGATTGTCTGGTCTTCCTGTTTATAGGCATGCTCATGTTCTTCATCGACGATAATCAAGCCCAGATTAGCAAATGGCAGAAACAGCGCCGAACGCGCACCAACAACCAATTTCGCCTCGCCTGATAAAACATAACGCCATGCCTTGCGTTTCTGGCTATTACCGATATCCGAATGCCATTCAACTGGCGCCACGCCAAACCGGCGCTCGAATCGTGAGCGCCAACCGCTTGATAAGGCAATTTCCGGCAATAGAATAAGAACCTGCTGGCCTGCATCAAGTGCCGCTTTAACCGCCTCGAAATAGACTTCGGTTTTGCCTGATCCCGTAACCCCATCAAGCAGAAATGAGTGAAACCCCGTGCCACAAGCTGCCACCATGATATCTGCGGCGGCTTTCTGTTCATCCGTTAATGTCAGACTAGGACGATCCGTCTGCGGCGGCGGCGGTGGCCGGTCAGCCGAAACCTGCATACCAGTCAGCATATCCGCTTTAGCCATCGCGCTGATCACGCCGCTACCCACATTAGCCATGCGCGCCAGTTCGGCAGCGGTCATTGCACCAGCATCGCCAAGCACATCAAGCACCTGCTGGCGCGCTGGGGTGATACGGATCCCATCTGGCATGACCTTGGCTGGGGTGAATAGGGTGGTTTGGGGCGGCCTTTGTAAGGCTTGTGGCTGACTCAGCACCATCTTAGCAACCGCACCAATAGGTGCCAATGTCCAGGCCGCAACGCGATCGATAAAGCTTATAAACGCCTCATTCAGCGTCGGAACTGGTGCCACAGCATGAATGGCTTTCAATTTTTCCGGTGCCACGCCACCAGCACCCGCACCCATTACAATACCGGTCACAAGCCGGCCGCCAAAAGGCACCGTCACAATGGTACCACGGCTAATCCCAGCCGCTGATTGACCTGCAACTGCGGCTTGTAACGTCCCCGTGGGTTGCAGATAGTCATAGGCACCAGCAATTGGCACCGCAACAGCAACTGACACCGTTTCTGATGTCAAAATACCGGGCATCTGGCTTATATTATCTGCTCTATTCTGGGGGCTTTTCAACATAAGCTTATCATGGTTATAGATTTGCAACCTTCCTTGGGATAAACTGCGGTCACAAAAGCCAAATCGCAAGAGCTAAATCGCGATTGGCCTTCATTGTATTTAAGGTAAACCAGATGAAAATTTTTCTCGATAGCGCTGATGTTGCGGAAATCGCAACCTATATAAAAACCGGTTTTGTTGATGGCGTCACAACCAACCCGTCATTGATTGCCAAATCTGGCCGCAATATCATCGAAACCATTGCCGAAATCTGCGATATGACCGACGGGCCGGTAAGCGCCGAAGTCGCCGCCACCGATCATGACACGATGCTTGCCGAAGGCCGGAAATTAGCCGCTATTGCCAAGAATGTCGCGGTCAAGGTGCCGCTTACCGAGGCGGGACTGATGACATGTCGTGCTTTGGCCGATGCTGGCACCAAGGTCAATGTCACCTTATGCTTCACACCCGGACAGGCATTGCTTGCCGCCAAGGCAGGCGCTGCCTTTATTTCGCCATTTGTCGGGCGGCTTGACGATCTGGGCGCGGATGGAATGGGGCTGATTGAGGAAATCTGCACGATCTATAATAATTACGATATGCAGACCGAAGTGCTTGTGGCCTCGGCGCGCAGCACCCAGCATGTTGTTGACGCCGCCTTATTGGGTGCCGATGTCGTTACGATCCCTCCACAAATCCTAGGGGCTTTATATAAACACCCGCTTACCGACAAGGGACTTGATGCGTTCATGGCGGACTGGGCGGGAACAGGCCAGTCGATTCTCTAGCTATAGGTATGAATGATGCCTTCTGATTCATCCGGACATTATCCCACCGCCGAAGATGTTTTACGCTTTCTTAGCGAGAATCCGGATTTTCTGGATAAGCACGCGTCTGCGCTTAAAGCTGATGCGGGTGATCCGGATCGCATCAATATTGTTGATCTAACGCCAGCGATTGCCGCACGGGCGCGCAAAGAAGCGCAAAGACTATCCAAGGCGAATAAGTCTTTACTTCATGTGGCCTCGGAAAATATGGTCAATTGGCAGCGTCTTCATCACGCCACGCTGGCTTTACTGGCTAGCACCGACATCGCTGGCATGTGCGAAGCCATCACCCAAGAATTTCCGACGATCTTTGACCTGCGGTTTTGTCGTCTCTTCATCGAGCGCGAAAGCGTGCTGCAATTTGCCAGGCAAAGCGATATCATTGTTATGCCTGCCAAGGTCATTAATGACGCGCTTGAAGGGCAATCATTGTTTCTAGGCCCGCCCAGCGCCGCCGCAAAATCCGGCTTAAAGCTGAGTGCGCCATCGGTGGCCATTATCCGGCTTCCAGATCAACTTGCCGAACCGATGTCACGCTGTGTTTTGGCACTTGGCGGCAAAACTGAAACCAGTTTCCAGCCTAATCTTGGCACTGACCTGCTGATATTACTGGCCGAAATGCTGGCGGTGACCATGGCAGCACGGCTTGAATATGAGATCAATCGCTCATGATTACGCCGGCCCATCGTGCCGCATGGCTGGCATGGCTGGCCGAAGAAAAACGCTATGGGCGCAATACCATCGACGCCTATGAAACCGACCTTGATGATTACACAAGCTATCTTGCAACCCAGCCAGACAAATTGACCAACAGCCCTAACAGAACTGTTTTTCGGGGTTGGATTGCCAGCATGTCTGGTCGTGATCTGGCCCGCACGACAATCGCCCGCCGCGTATCTGCCTTGCGCAGCTTCTTGCGCTTTGCCAGCCGCCAGAATTTGCTTGATGTGCCGGACTTGAGCTGGCTTCGTGCACCGCGCCCGCCACGCACCGTGCCTAAATCCCTGTCGGTTGATGATGCGCAAGCACTTCTTGCCGCAATTTTTGCGCGCCGGGGCGATGACTGGATCAAGGCGCGGGATTTTGCCGTGCTTATGCTGCTTTATGGCGCCGGATTGCGGATTTCCGAAGCCTTGTCCCTACGGCGTCAGGACGCGCCGCTTGGCGACTGGCTCTCAATTATGGGCAAAGGTAACAAAATGCGTGATGTGCCGATTTTGCGCGCCGCTGCCCAAGCGGTGGATGAATATATCGATCTGTGCCCTCTGGCCCTCGATAGTGACAAGCCGTTATTCGTCAGCAGTCGCGGCAGCGCATTAGGCGCGCGTGCGGTACAGCGACTTGTCGAATCGCTTCGTGTCGAACTTGACCTGCCAGCGCATGTAACGCCGCACGCTTTGCGACATGCCTTTGCGACGCATCTGCTAGGTAATGGTGGAGATTTACGCGCCATACAACAGCTACTAGGCCATGTTAGTTTGGCAACGACTCAGCTCTATACGCATGTTGATGAAGCGCATCTTGTCAAAGTGCATCAAGAAACACATCCACGCGCCAAATTACGCTAGATCAAAAGTTGCGCTAGATCAAAACTGGTCTTCGTAAATCCAGAACTACATATGTATCGCGCGGCCATCAACCGCCAGTGCCGCTTCCTTGACCGCTTCATTGAGCGTCGGATGACCATGACAGGTGCGGG
>NZ_CBFHNB010000013.1:0-38470 GCF_965657105.1 Puniceispirillum sp. (SeqCode) | reverse complement strand
TGAAATGGAGAGTTATGATGCTGGAGACAATTACCGGAACTGAGGATAAATATTTTGATGGTGGGTGCCATTGTGGGGCGGTACGCTTTCGCCTGATTGGGCCTTTGACACCGCTTTTGATTTGTCACTGTGATGATTGCCGCCGGATTTCGGGCACCAGCTGGGCATCGACGTCGGTGCCGGATCATTGTTTCAAGATCACCTCATCATCAAATGCATTGCGCTGGTATGATAGTTCCAGCTGGGCCAAACGCGGCTTCTGTTCAACGTGTGGAGCATGTATGTTCTACCGTATGCACGGCGAGGGGCGCACATCCATTGCGCCAGGTGCGCTTGATGATAATGATATGTTGCGGGTGCGCGGCCAGATATTCGCCATCAGTCACCCCTTATGGTTGAAACCTGATTCGGATGTGCCGCATCTGGATAATTTTTTCAAACCGTGATGCTGTTCCGCTTTATAAATCGATAGTTTGCTAGTGCCAGACTAACGTGCCAGACTAACGTGACAGACTAACGTGACAGACTAACGTGCCAGACTAACTTGTATCCCGAATTTGCTCGCGCACCGCAATACAGGGGCTTCCTTCGGCGAATAATGCCGCACAGGCGGATCGCGCCTGGGTTTCATCAAGATCATGAAAGCGTACGCGCCACAATGGCATATTGCCATTTGTCACCAATGTCAGTCGTGCTGGTGTCATGCCAAGCACATTATCGACCATACGCCGCGCTTTGGCGGCCGCCCGATGGGCATTGACGCGGCGGGCAAAACTGCCAATCTGAACGCTCCAGATCTCGTCATAAGTTGCGGCTGGGTCAAAAGTTACGTCGGGTATAGCGTCGGATGATGTCTGTACACCAGCAGGGGAATGGCTGGCAATATCGGTCGAATCCAGAAATTCCTCTTTTGGCAAAGGTAACTTGGCAAGCCGCCTGACTTTGATCAGATTGCTACGTTTGGGAGGGGATTTTGGCAGTTTTTGTGGCATATCGACTGCGGCGACCTGGGCGCTGATATCCGCAGGCTTTGCCCGCTTGAATTGTGCGTCCAGAATTTTCATCATATGCGCATCGCGTGACCGTGATGTTTTACCGCCAAAGACCACACCAATCAGCCGCACACCATGCCGCTTGACCGAAGCCACCAGATTGAAACCGGAAGCATTGATATAGCCGGTCTTAATGCCATCGGTGCCTGAATAATGCGCCAGCAACTTGTTATGATTGCCAAATTTACGGCCTTTCCAGTTAAAGCTCTGCGTGCTGAAATAACCGTATAGGCGCGGGAAATCACGCCGCATAGCAACCGCAAGTCGCGCCATATCGCGTGCGGTTGTCTTTTGCTGGCTGTGCGGCAAGCCAGAAGCATTTTTGAACACTGTTTTGCGCATGCCCAGCGCGCGCGCTTTACGCGTCATCCGCTTGGCAAAACTTCGTTCGGTTCCTGAAATGGCTTCGGCAACGGCGGTCGCTACATCGTTGGCTGACTTGGTCACCAGCGCGTAGATAGCTTGCTCAGCACTGATTGACTGGCCGGGTTTCAGATATAGTTTTGATGGTGAACGGCTAGCAGCAAGTCTGGATACGTCAATCCGCGAATTCATATCCATGCGGCCTGATTTGATTTCTTCGAACAACAGATACAGCGTCATGATTTTTGTCAAAGATGCCGGATAGCGCATGGCATCGGCATTCCGCGCATACATGACCCGGCCAGTATCAGCATTGATGACGATTGAGGCATATTTGGCAGCCATGGCTTGGTGCGGCCAGATCAGGGCACCACATGACAGCATCATAAATATGAAAAACGCCCGCAGTCTTTTTGCCCACAGTCTTTTTGCCCACAGTCTTTTCGCCTGCGGTCTTTTGACGCTGATAAGGTGGGCGTTGCTAGCATGATCGGGCCTATCGATGACATTGCCCAACCCATTGCCCAACCCATTGCCCAACCCATTGCAAAGCCCACGGCTCAGCCATATCTTGGCTTTGGTCATAGCAGTTAAGCAGATATTTATAACAGCCATAAAATGCGTTCCTGACAAGCACCCAACCGGCGCGTTAACCCAATCCACTTGTGCATGAATCATACCGGAATTAAGTTTTCAATCAAGAATCTTGCCCAATTTTTTACCTTTTTATCAATAGTTGCTTTGTATAAGGCGCTTAGAGATGATTTTTTTTTATTCAACCCCTTTTCCAGCGGCATTTAATGCCGATATCATAACTCTAGGAAGCCTTATGTAGCGGTATCTAGTAATTTAGGTATAATGTTAAATACTATAAGATAGAGGTGCGGCATTCGTTCATGCCAGCGAGCTGATTATGACAGATAAAGATAAAAAACAGGATGGAGGATCGGGCCAGATTATTCTGGAAAGCCGAACTCAGACAAAAAAGCCGTCAATGTATAAGGTCGTGATGATGAATGACGACTATACGCCGATGGAATTTGTTGTGCATGTTTTGCAGCATTTCTTTGGCCGCACGGCTGATGAAGCGACGCAGATCATGCTGAATGTCCATCAACGTGGTGTTGGTATCTGTGGCATATACAGTTTTGAAATTGCCGAAACAAAAGCTAGTAAGACTATGGAATATGCACGTCAAAAAGAGCATCCGTTGCAACTTCAATTGGAAAAGGAATAGGGTAAATGTTGTCTCGTGAACTGGAAGAGTCCCTACGCCGCGCCATGTCGAATGCGACAACACGTGCGCATGAATTTGCAACGCTTGAACATCTATTGCTTGCCCTGACCGAAGATAGCGATGCGCTTGAGGTCTTGAATGCCTGTAATGTTGATATTCAGGAGCTAGCGCGCAAATTACAAGAATATATCGAAGTCGAACTCGAATCGATTGTCAGTGCTAAGGATGGGCTTGATGTCCAGCCAACCGCGTCTTTCCAGCGTGTGATTCAGCGTGCCATTATCCATACGCAGTCATCTGGTCGTGAAGTTGCCACAGGTGCCAATGTTCTGGTTTCGATCTTTTCCGAGCGTGAAAGCCATGCCGTATGGTTTTTGAAATCACTTAATATGACCCGTCTTGACGCGGTATCGTTCCTAAGCCACGGCAAGGATGGCAATATCGCGCGCGGTACCGAAGATCAGACTGAAGGCGAGCCTATTGATGATGCTGGCAGTGATCCGCTTAGCCAATATGCAGTTAATCTGATCGCCAAGGCCGCGAATGGTCGCATTGACCCGCTAATTGGGCGTGACCGTGAAGTTGATCGTACGATTCAGGTGCTATGTCGCCGTACCAAGAACAACCCGCTTTATGTTGGTGATCCGGGCGTTGGTAAGACTGCGATTGCCGAAGGTCTGGCTTTGCGCATTCATAATGGTGAAGTGCCGGAAGTGCTGACAAATGCTGTCATTTATTCTCTTGATATGGGGCAGTTGCTGGCAGGCACGCGCTATCGTGGTGATTTTGAAGAACGTCTCAAAGCCGTTATGAAAGCGGTTGAAAATGATGAAAATGCCATTCTGTTCATCGATGAAATTCATACAGTGATTGGTGCTGGTGCAACTTCTGGTGGGGCTATGGACGCCTCTAACCTGTTAAAACCAGCATTGCAGGAAGGTAATCTGCGCTGTATCGGTTCAACGACCTATAAAGAATATCGGGGTCATTTTGAAAAAGACCGGGCGCTGGTTCGCCGCTTCCAGAAAATTGATGTGGCTGAGCCGACTGTGGCCGATACCATCAAAATTCTGAATGGTCTGAAAAGCCGCTATGAGGCACATCATAAAATTCGCTATACAGGTGCCGCCCTAAAGACAGCCGTTGATCTGGCAGCACGCTATATTAATGACCGCAAGCTGCCTGACAAAGCAATCGATGTGATTGACGAAGCTGCCGCCGCCCAAAATCTTCTGGCACCATCGCGTCGTAAGGCCACGGTGGGTCAAAAGGAAATCGAAGCGACAGTTGCAACGATGGCGCGTATTCCGTCAAAGCATGTTAGTCGTGATGATAAGGCGGTTCTGGCAACGCTTGAAGACGATCTAAAACGTCTGGTCTTTGGACAGGATGTGGCGATATCAGCGCTGTCTTCGGCCATCAAATTATCACGTGCTGGTTTGCGTGAAGTTGAAAAGCCGGTTGGTAATTATCTGTTCTCTGGCCCTACGGGTGTTGGCAAGACCGAAGTTGCGCGGCAATTGGCCGAAGCGCTTGGTATTAAGCTGATCCGGTTTGATATGTCCGAATATATGGAACGGCATACCGTGTCGCGCCTGATCGGGGCGCCTCCTGGCTATGTTGGCTTTGATCAAGGCGGTTTGTTGACCGATGCTGTCGATCAAACGCCACATGCGGTGCTATTGCTTGATGAGATTGAAAAAGCACATCCTGATTTGTTCAATATTCTGTTGCAGGTGATGGATCATGGCAAGTTGACGGATAATAACGGTAAATCAGTCGATTTCCGCAATGTCATTCTGATTATGACGACGAATGCAGGGGCGCAGGAGCTATCGAAAAAGGCGATCGGCTTTGGCCGTGATATGAATGATGGTGCCGATATCGAAGCGATTGAGAAAATGTTCACGCCTGAATTCCGTAACCGTCTTGATGCGATGATTCCGTTTGCGCCATTGGAAAGTGATGTAATCCGGCTTGTTGTTGATAAATTCATGATGCAGCTTGATGCCCAGCTGGCAGATCGTAATGTCGAGATTGAGTTGAGTGAGGCAGCGCGTGACTGGTTGGCTATTCGCGGTTATGACCGTAATTATGGTGCCCGACCGCTGGCGCGCGTTGTGCAGGAAAGCATCAAAAAGCCACTTGCCGATGCGTTGCTTTTTGGCGAGCTTGCCGGTGGCGGTCTCGCCTTTGTCGATGTCAAGGATGATGAACTTGTGGTCGAGGTGAAAGCCCCGCCGCAACGTGCCTTGCCTAGCGGTAAACGTACGGCCTTGCCCGCACCACAGGATGGCTAGCTGTTTTTCTTAAACGGGCTGACAAAATCGATATGGTTCTTTTCGGCTTCGATGCCGCGGCTTTCCGCTGATAAAAATCGAGCAATGGCATCCTTGAATCCGTCATGTGCGATCCAGTGTGCCGAATAGGTTTTGGCAGGCAAATAACCGCGTTGGACTTTATGAAAGCCTTGTGCGCCAGCTTCGACGCGGGCAAGGCCGTGGGTAATGGCAAAATCGATAGCCTGATAATAACAGGTTTCGAAATGCAAATTCGGAATATCTAGATCGGCACCCCAATTACGTCCATACAGACAATCATCACCGATAAAATTTATCGCACCGGCAATAATCCGGCCTTCATATTCAGCCATTACCAGCAAGATTTTATCAGCCATCGTCTGTTGAAGATACCTGAATACGTCATGCGTTAGATAGGCGCCACCCCATTTGCGGTCGATTGTTGATATATAGAAACGGAAAAAAATGTCGATATATGCTGAGGTGATGTCATCACCTGTCAGGGCGATCATGCGGACACCGGCGTCGCGAACCGACTGGCGTTCTTTTTTGATGTTCTTGCGCTTGCGTGAGGAGAGGCCAGAGAGGAAATCGTTAAAATCCTTATAGCCATTATTATGCCAGTGAAATTGCAAACCCGAACGGATTAACCATCCCGCCGCCTCTAATGCGGGCAGATCACCTTCGGGCAGAAAATTCAGATGTGCCGAGGATAGACCGTATTTATCAACCATTTGGGTAATGCCATAAGCAAGTGCAGCCTTGATATCGTCGCGATTATCGCGCGCTAGCAACCGTGGCCCTGAGGCAGGTGTAAAAGGCACCGCTCCTAGCAATTTTGGGTAATACTGTCCGCCTGCGCGCATAAAGCCGTCTGCCCAGCTATGATCAAAAATATATTCACCATAGGAATGATGCTTGATGTAATGCGGCACCACGCCAAGTAAACTGCCTTCACTGTCACGCAGAAGAAGATGCAGGGGATCCCAGCCACTATCATTACCGACTGCGCCGCCAGTTTCCATGGCTTGCAGAAATTCATGCCGGACAAAGGGGTTGCCTTCGCCAGCCAGTTGATTCCATTCATCAGCGCTAATTGCGCTAATGTCGCGGGATTGTTCTAGGGTAAAATCGAGACCGTCCATATATAAGAAAATGGCAATAAAAAGCCGACCCTACAAGGGGGTCGGCGCATATTGTTAGATGATTTTAAGATTGACCATAATTCGGCTGTTAATAACAGATGATGGTCTATCCGCATCGTCATATTTAACGGCTATTTGATTTCAAAAACACCATCAATTTCGACAAGACAGTTCAGCGGCAGGGCATTTGTGCCAACTGCGAAACGTGCATGGCGGCCTGCGTCACCAAAGGCTTCGACCATCAGATCAGAAGCGCCATTGACGATGCCAGGCTGACCATTGAAATCATCAGCCGAGGCGACAAAGGCACCAAGTTTAACAACACGTGTGACACGATCGAGATCACCGTCACAAGCAACCTTGACCTGGGCGATCAAATTAATCGCACAGATACGCGCCTGTTCAATGGCGTCTTCGGGGCTGGCGTCTTTACCAACGGTGCCGGTGGCGGTCAGTTTGCCATCAACAAAGGGCACCTGACCCGATACAAAAACTAGATTGCCGCTGACAACATAGGGGACATAATTTGCTGCCGGTGCCGGTGCATCAGGAATTGTTATGCCCATTTCGTTCAAACGTGTTTCGACCTTGCTTGTCATGATTTCAAGTTCCCTTAATTTTGATGTGGCTAAAAGAATATACGGAACGTCGCACAAACCTCTGGTCAGGACAAGCGTTTCCGATACCCATTTTCGCCTATTTCAGATCAGAAAAAAGCCTCATACCCGGAGGTATGAGGCTAGTTCTGCAGGTTGCTCTGCAGGGAGAGCCTAGCTACATCCTGTAGTGCCACCACAGGTATTACATTTCAGACAGGTTCCGTTGCGAACAAGGGTAAAGTTCTGACATTCAGGACAGGCTTCACCTTCATAGCCTTGAATCCGTGCCTGTTGCACTCGTTCAATGGCAATCTTTGGTGCTGTATCAGCGCTGGCCATAGCCCCTGCGTCAGCCTTGGCAGCTGGCGCTTCAGCTGTGCGCATTGTCGTGATGCTGGCAGCTTCTGATACCGTTTCGGCAACAGGCTCGGCAATGGCCGCGGCACCGTCATTCGAGTACACAACAAGGCCTTGCTTGCGGATAAAGCCACGGCTGGTGACCTTGTTCATAAGCTCAGACTGATTTTCACCGCTGCCGGTTGTGGTGACGTCAAGATCGTCACGATTAACATGCCCAAGATCGTGGCGATCAAGATATGAAATCGCCAGTTCGCGGAATGTGTAATCGAGAATCGATGTTGACATCTTGATCGCATCATTGCCAGTCACGATGCCTTGAGGCTCGAAACGGGTAAAGGTAAAGGCCTCGACAAACTCTTCGAGTGGGACGCCATATTGCAGACCAATCGATACAGCGATGGCAAAGTTATTCATCAACGAGCGGAAAGCTGCACCTTCCTTATGCATATCGATAAAGACCTCGCCGATGCGGCCATCTTCATATTCACCTGTCCGCAGATAGACCTTATGTCCACCAACGCTGGCTTTTTGTGTATAGCCTTTTCGGCGGTCAGGTAGGCGGTCACGTTCGGCACGGACAATACGCTCGACGATTTTCTCGATCACCTGCGGCGCGGCAGCAGCCACCGGTGTTTCCAGTGCGGCCATGGCCTCATCATCATCTTCGATATCTTCAACAAGGCCAGATGACAAAGGTTGGCTCAGTTTTGATCCGTCACGATATAGTGCATTGGCTTTCAGGCCAAGACGCCATGACAGCATGTAGGCTGCACCGCATTCTTCAACTGTGGCCGCATTCGGCATATTGATAGTCTTGGAAATCGCGCCTGAAATAAATGGCTGGGATGCTGCCATCATGGTGATGTGGCTATCAACCGACAGGAAGCGTTTACCAATACGTCCGCATACATTGGCACAGTCAAAGATAGGTAGATGTTCGTCTTTTAGATGCGGCGCACCCTCGAGTGTCATTGATCCACAAACATGTATGTTAGCCGCTTCAACTGCGTCTTTGTCAAAGCCAAGCTCTTCGAGCATGTTGAATTCGAAATCATTCAACTGTTCATCCGAAAAGCCCAATTTTTCCTTGCAGAATTCGTCGCCAAGGGTGAAGCGATTGAAGACAAATTTCACATCAAAGGCGCTTTCCATAGCAGCTTCGACTTTTGCCAGTTCGGCATCGCCAAAGCCCTTATCTTTTAGCGCATTGACCGAAACCGACTGACAGTTTTTCAATGATCCCGCACCAACGGCATAATTGATAATGTCTTTGACCTGATCCTTGCTATAGCCAAGCCTATCCAAGGCTTCGGGAACAACACGGTTAATAATCTTGAAGTAACCGCCGCCGGCCAGCTTTTTGAACTTTACGATAGCAAAATCCGGCTCAATTCCGGTGGTATCACAATCCATAACCAGACCGATGGTACCAGTTGGTGCGATAACGGTAGATTGAGCGTTGCGGTAACCATTCTTGGTACCAAGATCGACAGCCTTGTCCCATGCGGCTTTTGCCGCGCTGACCAGATCCTGATCCGGGCATGATTTTGCGTCAAGTGGCACAGGCAGGATCGACAGGCCTTTATAACCTGACGCCTTGCTATGCGCGGCCAGACGATGGTTCTTCATCACCCGCAGCATATGTTTGGCGTTTTTCTTATATTGCGGGAAGGGACCTACTTCACCAGCGATTTCAGCTGATGTGGCATAGGATGTGCCGGTCATGATCGCCGAAATAGCACCACATATGGCACGGCCTTCATCACTGTCATATGAATGGCCTTGTGCCATCAGCAAGCCACCGATATTGGCAAAACCCAAACCTAATGTACGATATTCATATGATAGCTGGGCAATTTCCTTTGAGGGGAACTGCGCCATCAAAACCGAAATTTCCAGCGTTAGTGTCCAGAAACGACAGCCATGTTCGAACATCTCGATATCGAATGTGCCGTCTTGTTTGCGGAACTGCATTAGGTTCAATGACGCCAGATTACACGCAGTATCATCAAGGAACATATATTCCGAGCATGGATTGGACGCGTTGATCCGGCCACCTTCAGGGCAGGTATGCCATTCATTGATTGTGGTGTCATATTGCAGACCCGGATCAGCACAGGCCCATGCAGCATGCGCAATCTTTTCCCAAAGATCCTTGGCTTTGATGGTTTTGGCAACGCCATCATCGCGGCGTTTGATCAAATTCCAGTCACCACCGTCAAGCACCGCCTGAAGATAGTCATTGCTAACGCGAACCGAATTGTTTGAATTCTGACCAGCAACGGTTAGATAGGCATCTGAATCCCAGTCGGTATCATAGGTCTTGAATTCAATTTCGTTATAACCTTGCTGGGCAAACTGAATCACACGCTGAACGTAATTTTCAGGAATCATCGATTTACGGGCTGAAATAATAGCTTTGCGTAGCACTTTATTGACCTTGGGGTCAAAGCGCTCATCATCATCTAGCCCATCGGTGATCTGGCAGGCAGACATGACCTCGCCCATATGTTTTTGTGCCAATTTTGATCCCGCGACAAGGGCGGCAACCTTTTGTTCTTCGACAACTTTCCAATCGACATATTCTTCGATATCAGGATGGTCAATATCGACAGTCACCATTTTCGCGGCGCGGCGGGTTGTGCCGCCAGACTTGATCGCACCAGCAGCCCGGTCACCAATACGCAAAAAACTCATCAGGCCAGATGATTTACCACCACCGGACAGATTTTCACCCGAGCCGCGCAAGCGGCTGAAGTTTGATCCGGTGCCCGAACCATATTTGAACAGACGGGCTTCACGCACCCACAGATCCATAATGCCGCCTTCATTGACCAGATCGTCGCTGACAGACTGGATGAAACAGGCATGTGGCTGGGGATGCTCATAAGCACTTGTCGAACGGGTTAGCTTGCCGGTTTGGAAATCGACATAATGATGACCTTGGCTTGGGCCATCGATGCCATAAGCCCAATGCATGCCCGTATTGAACCATTGCGGCGAATTTGGCGCGGCCATCTGGTTGGCCAGCATGAAGCGCATTTCATCAAAATAAACCTGGGCATCCTGTTCGGTAGAGAAATAACCACCTTTCCAGCCCCAATAGGTCCAAGTGCCCGCAAGCCGGTCAAAAACCTGCTTGGCTGATGTTTCGCCGGTAAAGCGCTCATCCTCAGGCAGTTTGGCCAAAGCCGCTTCATCAGGAATCGAACGCCAAAGCCATGATGGTACAGCGCTTTCTTCGACACGTTTTAATACCGCAGGCACACCGGCTTTACGGAAATATTTCTGCGCAAGTATATCGGTTGCAACTTGTGAAAACTGCTCTGGAATTTCTACGTTCTCAGCCCGAAACACAATTGTGCCGTCAGGATTACGGATTTCACTGGTGGCGAACCTGAAAGCTAGTTTGTCGTAAGGGTTGGCTCCGTCCTGGGTGAATCGTCTTTCAAAATGCATGTATTCGTCCTCTAATGGGGTCTGAGTTAGTGCGCGATGGCAATTTTACTTGTAATTTCTATATGTTAAGAAATCTTTGCAATGATTTTGCGCTTACCTACTACATATAGCGGCCAGCGAATGATCAACCTACATTATGTTGACCGAAATGGTAAATAGATAAATGCTGAAAATATGCGTTTTTGGGGATTTTTTTTTCTCATTTCCCACATAGGTTTTAAGCATCTGATTCAACGATTCGTGACAACTATATGAGAGACAAAGAGTTTTGTGTTTTTGTTGTATTAGATATCAGAGGTTGGTGAGATGGTTTTTTTTTGAGATGAATTTTCTACTTTTGATCCTGTCAGAGCGTGTTTTGGCAAAAACAGATGTTCACGCAAAAAAATTATCTAGCTGTGTCGGCACACCTATGGACGCCGAAGTAACTTCTAGACTATATTCAGCCCATAGATAGGGAAACATACTTATGGATATTGTAACTTTGATGTTGTTGAAGCTGACCGCCCGTGAAATCGGTGGTGACGAGCATGGTAATCGTTATTTTGAAGAACGTAAGGCGCGCCCAGGCAAGCCGCCGCGGCGTTATGTTCGTTATAGCGGTATGCCAGAAGCATCAAAGGTGCCAGCGGATTGGCATGGCTGGTTGCATCATACCGAAGATAGCCCACCCCCAAGCGGTGGCTATAGGCGTCATGACTGGCAAGCCGATCATATGCCAAATCTGACCGGTACAAAATATGCACATCGCCCAGAAGGACATGTGCTCAAAAGCGGTAAACGTCAGGCAGCGACTGGTGATTATGAGCCATGGACGCCGGTCTGATAATGCTGTCTAGCAACAAATATGGCGCATGTGCTGTAGTGTTGCTGATGGATAACCCTAGTAAAGCAGGGAGATGATAAATGCAGCGAAATACTCTTGAAATGATAATGGGTGCTGTGGTGCTTCTTGCCGCCGCTGGCTTTGTCACGCTTGCCTATGAAGCGGCTGATATTCAGGGCGCTAACGGGTATGAAATACAAGCTGAATTTGGTGCCACAGGCGGCTTATCGGTTGGTGATGATGTGCGTATATCAGGCATCAAGATTGGTCGCATAACATCCCAGACGCTTGATCCAGATACCTATAGCGCACGTATTGCCATGGCGATCAATCCTGACATCATGATCCCAGCTGATAGTTCGGCACGAATTACCGCGGCGTCATTGCTGGGTGGAAATTATCTGGAGCTTATGCCAGGTGCCGACCTAGACATGCTGGCCCCAGGCGCCATTATCTATGACACACGCGATCCGGTGAGCCTTACCGATCTTTTGGGCAAAGCCGTTTTCGCAGGGGCAGATGGTGGCACGAACTAACCCCGTGTGGCGCAGGCTTAACATAGCAAAAGCCAAAATCGCATTTGCCTCTATGCTACTGTTTGTCAGTCACGCCACGCCTGTTGCGGCTGAATGGATAGATGGCAAAATAGTTATCCTGCAAGGGCTGGATAAAATCACCGCCCGGATTACCACATTGACGACAGCGATAGATGCGCCTTTGCGGTTTGGCACATTGGAATTGACTGTCAATCGTTGTGCGTTTCGACCCCCCGAAGAAACACCTGAAAATGTAGCTTTTTTAACGATACTTGATCGTGGCCATGATCCGTCATTAGCGCCAAAGTCCGTCTTTACCGGCTGGATGTTTTCTTCGAGTCCTGCGGTGTCGGCTATGGAGCATCCAGTATATGACATCACTTTACTCTCATGTCGTGCGCAATAGGTTAGCTGTCCACTGGCTTTGATAGCGTGTCCAGAAACCCGATTGTCAATTCATCTGCTGCGGTGCCAAGCCGCAGATCAGCTGATGATGCCATCGCCTGTGCCAGCCTATCCTGAAAGGCGTCGCGTGATATTTCAGTGATGCCGAATTGCACCAGATGTGGGTTGGTGAACTGCGCATCAAGTATCTGAAAGCCACCAGCCTTTAGCCGAGCCATAAGATGTACAAGGGCTATTTTCGAGGCATCGGTGGCGCGTGAAAACATGGACTCGCCAAAGAATGCCGCGCGTAAAGCCACTCCATAGAGGCCGCCAACAAGCCTGTTGTCATCCCAAACCTCAATGGAATGGGCAAACCCCATCTTATGTAAAGCGATATAAAGCGCACGAATATCCTTATTGATCCAGGTGTCAGTGCGATCATCTGCCAGTTCGGCGCAGCCTTTGATAACGGCTGGAAAATCATGATCGATGGTGACATTGAAAGGGGTCTTGCGCACAGTGCGGCGCAGGCGGCGGGGAATATGAATGCCCCTACCAACAGTATCATCCAGCGGGATCAAGGCGCGCACTTCCGGATCATAAAAGCGGATATCATCGCTGTCATGCGCGTCAGCCATAGGAAACACCCCAAGCGCATAAGCCTTGATCAATGTTTCCGGTGCAAAAGCATAGGTCTGTGGCATCCGGCTATTCCCCGAATAAAGCCCTATATCCCATTGGTTAGTCAGCTAGAAAAACTTCTTCCAGCCAGCGGATATTATAGCTTCCGTCTTTAATGCCATCGGCGTCAACCAAACGCAGATGAAGCGGCAAAGTGGTCGGAATTGGCTCGACAACAAATTCCTGCAAAGCGCGTTTCAAACGCGCTAGACAATGATCGCGGTCATCACCATAAACGATTAGCTTGGCAATTAAGCTGTCATAATAGGGCGGTACGGAATAGCCCGAATAGAGACAGGAATCGACCCGCACGCCAGGGCCACCCGCCGCATGAAAGGCCGTGACCTTGCCAGGAGTCGGCATAAATGTTTCGGGATGTTCAGCATTGATCCGACATTCGATCGCGTGGCCAGTGAATGTGACATCTTTCTGACCAAAGGATAAAGGCTTGCCAGCCGCGATACGAATTTGCTCGCGCACAAGATCAATGCCGGTAATGGCTTCGGTGATCGGATGTTCGACTTGTAGGCGTGTGTTCATCTCGATAAAGAAGAACTCGCCGTTCTCATAAAGAAATTCCATTGTGCCGACGCCAAGATAGCCAAGTTTGCGGGTAGCTTCGGCGGCAACTGTGCCAATTTGGTGACGTTCATCGGCGGTCAAAGCCGGTGAGGGGGCTTCTTCGAAAAGTTTTTGATGGCGGCGTTGGATCGAACATTCGCGTTCGCCAAGATGCACAACATTTCCATGCGCGTCGGCGATGACCTGAACCTCGATATGACGTGGCAGGCCAAGATAGCGTTCCAGATAAACCGTATCATCGCCAAAGGCAGCTTTGGCTTCGGCGCGGGCAGCGCTGAAAGCTTCGGCAAGATTATCGGCAGTTTCGGCAACCTTCATGCCGCGGCCACCGCCACCAGATGCAGCTTTGACCAAAAGCGGGTAGCCAACTTTGGCGGCAATTTTGCGCGCTTCATCTATTGTATGAACTGCACCAGGGGAACCTGGCACCAAAGGCAAGCCAGCCGCTTCAGCGGTGATCTTGGCTTCAACCTTGTCACCCATCGCGCGGATATGATGTGGCTCTGGCCCGATAAAGGTCAGCCCATGCGCCGCAACAATTTCGGCAAAATCAGCATTTTCCGACAGAAAACCAACGCCAGGATGCACAGCATCAGCACCAGTAATGGCGGCCGCCGACAGAATTGCCGGAATGTTGAGATAGGATTCGGCGCTGCTTGGCGGGCCGATACAGACTGACTCATCTGCCAAACGGACAGGCATGGAATCCGCATCAGCGGTTGAATGGACAATAACACTGGGAATATTCATTTCCTTACAGGCACGGAGCACCCGTAAAGCAACGTCACCACGATTGGTAATTAGAATTTTTTTGAACATGATACTTATTCTATAATAACTAGGGCTTCACCAAATTCTACTGGCTGGGCGTTCTGCACAAGGATAGTCGAGACTTTGCCTGCTTTTGGTGCGGTTATAGGATTCATCACTTTCATGGCCTCGACAATGAATAATGTCTGACCAGCCTTGACAGTGTCGCCTTCGGAAATAAAGGTAGGGGCATCAGGTTCGGGCGATGTATAGACGGTGCCAACCATTGGTGATGGGACCGCGCCGGAATGGCTGGCTGGATTTGTAGGCGCGCTGGCGCTAGGCGCTTCGGCTATAGCTGCGGCAGTCGCTTCGGCAGGCGCAACGGGTGCAGGCGCCGCTGCCGCAACGGGCATTGCTCCAGTTACACGTGACAGACGGATTGACACAGCTTCGGTTTCATATTCGATTTCCGCCAGCCCTGACGCATCAAGAATGTCAGCCAGTTCCTGGACCAGTTTGGTTTCGGATTTGGACGAAGTTGATTTTGGTGCAGATGCCATTTTAGCTCTCCGTAAGCGTATCAGCGATAAAATTAATAGCCATGTAATAGGATTGTGCGCCGAATCCGGCAACAACGCCTTTTGCAATGGCGGAAATAAGGGAAACATGCCGGAAAGGCTCGCGGGCATGGGTGTTCGATATATGCACTTCGATTACGTCACCAGCAAATAAAGCCAGCGCGTCACGCAAGGCAACCGAGGTATGTGTCAGGCCGGCGGCGTTGATCACGATCCAGTCAAACTGTCCAGATGCGTTCTGAATCTTGGTGATGAGCTCGCCTTCGCAATTTGAATGGAAGCTATCCATGCTCATGCCAGCTTTGTCGCATCGTTCAGCACAGCCCGCCACAATATCAGCCATTGTCACATGCCCGTAAATATCGGGTTCACGTGAGCCAAGCATATTAATGTTGGGGCCGTTCAGGACCAGAATGTGTTTCGATTTCGTCATGAGCGTCACAATACACTTAAATGAGCCGGTAGGGAAAGCCCTAGAACAAAATCCGTTCTAACAGAAGGATAGAATTGTTATATTCCCTGCTTTGGGCTTGCCTTCAAAGTTTCACTTTTATGTCAAATTTATCTCGAATATGCGTGAGGTTTCTCTCAAATTTGGATGAAGTCTATTGAAATTACAGGGCGTTTAGCCTTGTTTGGCGCGCTCGGCCGCGATTAAACGCCGAAATTCATCAATATCTACCGCGCCCCGCACCACAGTATCACCAATAACCAAGGCTGGCGTTCCGGTCAGTTTTAAGGCTTCGGCCGCTTGCCTTGTGCGTGCAATGATCGTTGCAACCGCACGACTTTCCATATCGATTTTCAGCTGATCGGTATCGATACCAGCCTCGGTGGCGGCCTGCATTATGCTCTGGGTGGTGACTTTGCCGCGATAGGTCATCATATTGATATGGAAATCGGTAAATTTGCCTTGTATTTCGGCGGCAATACCGGCCTGAGCCGCGACCAGAGAGGACTGGCTGAGGATCGGAAATTCCTTGACCACGAGACGGATATCACCATCGTCGCGTAACACTTGCTGGATCGGTTCGAAAACACGTTTGCAATAGCCGCAATTATAATCCGAAAACTCATAGATCACCAAACCCCCATCGGGATTACCCATGCTTGGGTCACCAGCATCATCAAACAATATCTGCATGGCCACTGCTTGGCGCGCCAGATCTTCGCGCTTAGCCAAATCCATCAGCGCATCGCGCACGACTTCTGGATGCGCCATGATATAGTCCTTAACAATGGCTTCAAAGGCGGCCTTATCACTGTCTTTGACATCCGCATGCGCTGGTGATGTAAATCCTGCTGTTAAAGCCATAGCGAACATGGACATAACAGTCAGTACGACAAAGTGATAGATTTTGGACATTCAAGGCTCCTGCGCAAATTGTGCCATGGCAATGCTGATACACATCTGCTTACAACAAGGTGTAATATAAGTGAACCGTTATCATGGGTCTTTGGTGCCATAGCGAAACAAAATGTCATTGGCACGGTTTCGGATGATATTGTCGAGACCCTTGCGTGCCAGAACCCGCTTTGACAAAAGTACGGCGCGGTCGGTGTCGCCAGTCAGCAAGGCTTCGTCAGCTAGGCTCATATCAGCATAGGAAATACGCCCCGACCGGCCATAAGCAATCGCAAGCTGTCGCCGTACAAAAGCCCAGTCTGGCTCATGACTGGCGGCTTTTTCGATGGCTTCAATGGCACGATCAAGTCGGGGTTTCTGATTGGTTGCGATCAGGGCACGCCCCAGATTCAGAAGGATTTGCGGACTGTCGGGACGCACCGCTATGGCTGTTTCATAAGCGCTGGCGGCATCGCTGGCACGCCCCATTGATAATAATATATCACCGCGAAACTCGTGAAAAAAGACATCGTCCGGCGCGCCTGTGATCAGCGTGTCAATATCGTTCAGGGCCGCGCCCAGATCTCCGCGCCGATAGGATGCAATCGCATGGCCATAGCGGGTATTGACCGGATCAGGTTCCTGATAGCGCAACACATCTTGCGGATTTTCAGTCCAGGCGCGCATTTTGGCGGCAAGGCGAGCCATCAGCCGGTTTATACGTCCCGGCAGAATATTATCGCTGGCGGCTGATTGATTGACGTGATCCTGATATGTGGTGAGCCGCGTTTCGGCACCCGGATGCGTTGTGTAATAAGAGGATTGACGGCTTTCAGGCAAAGCGCGCTGACTGGCCATGCGCTGCATCATATTGCGCAGTCCCAAAGCCGAGTATCCGGCATCATCAAGTATCTTTAAACCTAGTTCATCAGCAACCGATTCATCACGGCGCACCGAGGCCAGCAAATTACGTTGCGCGCGGTCCTGACCCCCAATCATCACACCAACGGCGGCATCATTTGATCCGGTGCCAGCCGCCAACGCAATCGCCGCAATCGCTGCTAATGCCGAGGCCATCTTGGCATCGGCCATCGCCTCTCCCCGGCGCGGCACATGCCCCGCGACGATATGGCCAAGCTCATGTGCAAGAACGCCAATCACCTCGTCCGGACTTTGGGCTTTCAAGATTAGCCCCGAATTTATGTAAACCGTCCGCCCCCCTGCAACAAACGCGTTATATTCGGGGGCAATCACAATGCGCACCTTGATCTCGTCAGCTTTAAATCCAGCCGCAATGGCAAGCGGGCTTATGATGTCTTCAAGTCCCGCTTCCAGCTCGGTATCCCGGATCAGATAGGCGTTGGCTGACGTGATGGTGGCGATCAGGCCCAACAGCATTGCGGTGATGATCGCGATTGACCGAACCATAAGCAAACGCAACGCAATGGGGCTTATTGCGGTGGGCTTGTGCATTATTGAAGTCTCTGCGCGCTGCATGAAATGGTGCCTGTCGTGTCTTGCGGTGTCGTGTCTTGCGGTAATGTGATTTTGCAAAATAATGATACAGTATTAAGCCGATCAAGGTTTAAAAGCATCATCATCTATATATGTGGCAAAAATAATCCCTTTTGAAACGGGCTTAAAGTTTGCATAAAAAACTATTTAGGGCTAGGCATGACACTTCATACACAATTTTATGTCTTAAATTGCTGGCATAATTAATTTTAATTGCTTAAAACAGAGATATTCAAAGAAAATCAATGACACTGAAATCAACAACCAGCAATCAGCTCTCCCCTTTTCTAGCCATGTCCATGATGCAGCGTGCCCAAACCATGGAAGCTACAGGCCATGATGTGCTACATCTGGAGGTGGGACAACCCTCGACGCCAGCACCAGCTGCGGTTTGTGACGCTCTGACAAAGTCACTATCCACACTATCTTCGCATGGTTATTCGGTTGCCCTTGGTCAGAAAAGCCTGCGTCAGCGTATCGCGGCGCATTATCAGGATTGGTATGGCGCGCGGCCAGATTGGCAAAATATTGCGATAACACCCGGATCATCGATGGGCTTTGTGATTGCGTTCCTGTCGGCGTTTGATCGCGGTGACAAGATTGCCATCACCACACCGGGCTATCCTGCTTATCGCAATATCATGATATCACTGGGATTAGAGCCTGTATCACTGCCAGCACGAGCAGAACAGAACTGGATTGCTGATCTTGATGCACTTGCTGATACAGGTGATCTGCCTGATGGGTTGCTTTTGGCTAGCCCAGCCAACCCAACAGGTGTGGTGATGAGCGATGCAGAGATCAAAGCGGTCTGCGCCTGGTGCGACAAACATCAGGTACGCCTGATTATGGACGAAATTTATCATGGGCTGTCTTTTAAAGGGCCAAGCACGTCGGCGTTTGTGCATAATAAGAACGCGATCATCATCAATTCATTTTCCAAATATTTCTGCATGACAGGTTGGCGGTTGGGCTGGATGATTCTGCCTGACGATTTACGCGAAACAGCCGAACGGCTAGCCCAGAATCTCTATATTTCGGCTACAACGCTTAATCAGTATGGTGCGCAGGCAGCGTTTGATTGCTATGACGAACTGAACGGGCATATTGAACGGTATCAGGAAAATCGCGATATTCTTCTGCATCATTTACCCCCGGAATTTCTGGGGAATGCGGCACCCTCTGATGGGGCGTTCTATCTTTATGCTGATATCAGCGCCCTCACGTCTGACTCAATTGTCTTTGCCAATCGTCTGCTTGAAGACACGGGCGTTGCTTGCACAGCTGGGGTTGATTTTGATCCTGAAGAGGGACGGAAATTCCTGCGTTTATCCTATGCCGGTAGCACAGATGATATCCGTAACGCCTGCCAGCGGATCAATGATTGGCTTCCGCGTCTAGCCAAAACGGCATAGGGCTATTCCGAAACCTATATAGGTCAATATCAAACTAACAAAAACGCCGCCAGCATGAGCTAGCGACGTTTATCTATCTTTTTTTGAGGTTCTAGCCGCGTGACCACCAGCCACGACGGGTTTTGCCTGCTGGCTTATTACCATCAACATCGACTACATCCTGCGGTGCCGAGCTGATAGGTGCTCGTGCATCTGCGGTGGTAGCGTCATTATCGGAACCATTGCTGATAGCTGTGGCCGTGTCAACCGACGATGCTGCCTTGTTGGCGGCTCGGTTGGCTGCTGGGCTGGCGGTCTTTGCTGTGCCTTTCTTGGCGGCCACTTTGCGGGGGGTTTTCTTTGCCGCAACTTTGGTCTCGCTATCAGCATCAGCATCAGCCGTACTGGCTTTCGTCGATGCTTTTGTTGCTTTCTTGGCCACGGCTTTCTTAGCTGCGGCTTTCTTTGGCGTGGCTTTGGCAGGCGCATCATCTTCGGCTGTTATATCATTATCAGCTTTTGCCTTTGGCGCAGCTTTCTTACGTGCCTGACGCTTTGGCTTAGCCTCACCTTCAGTAACGCTGGCCGTTGTATCAGCGTTATCGTTGCTCTGGGCTTCTGGCGTTTCAGCTGATACGGCTTCGGTAGCTACCGATGTGGCTTTACGTCCACGGCCGCGGCTTTTCTTGGCAGGGGCTTTATCGGCGGTACTGGCGGAATCAGTGGTCGCATCGGCAGATGCAACAGTATCGCTTCCAGCGTCCGATGTTGCGGTCTGGCCTTCATTTTCGTTATTCGAGCCATCATCATTTGCTGCAATGTCATTTTCATTACCGTTGCGCCGCCGCCGACGTCTGCCACCACGACGTCCACGACGCCGCCGTTTTGGTTGATCTTCATCTGACGCGGCATCATTGTCACCAGCGTCACTGGCCGTCTGGGCGTCTTCATCTGTATCTGCCGTGTCCGCTGTATCGCTAGCATTATCGTTTCTAGCGTCTTTGTTATCGGCGCGATTATTATTATTGGCTGGTTTAGGCGACCCACGGTTTTGCTGTTGCGGGGCTTTGCCTTGCCAACCGACGCGTTCGATCCGATATTCTGGCGAGATCAGCGTGTCATCTGACAAAAGCATAATGATAATGCCGTATCGGCTTTCCAATTCAGCCAGCGCATCGCGCTTATGATTGAGTATAAACAGGGCAATGTCCCGATGCACGGTGATGTGCATTTCGTCCATTTTACCTTTTTGCGCTTCATCCTCAATCGAGCGTAATGTTTGCAGGGCGGCCGTATCGACCGAACGAACCCGTCCAGTGCCTTCACAATGTGGGCACAAATCGCTGGTTGATTCATTAATGCTGAGACGCAGACGCTGGCGTGACATTTCGAGCAGTCCAAAATGGCTTATAGAGCCGATCTGGATACGCGCCCGGTCATTGCGCATGGCGTCTTTCATACGGCGTTCAACCGCATTTTGGTTGCGGTTTTCTTCCATATCGATGAAATCAACAACAATCAGACCTGACAGATCGCGCAAACGTAACTGGCGTGCCAGCTCGTCAGCCGCTTCAAGATTGGTTTTGAGGGCAGTTTCTTCGATATTACGTTCGCGTGTTGACCGCCCTGAATTGACATCGACAGCAACCAGAGCTTCGGTCTGATTGATCACAAGATAGCCACCTGATTTCAGCGTTACCTGCGGGCTATGGATCGTGTCCATCTGGCTTTCGACGCGATAATGCTGGAATAGCGGGATCGCATCTTCGTGCTTCTTGACCTTTTTGACATGGCTTGGAATCAGCATTTTGATATGATTGCGTGCGGCTTTATAGGCCTCTTCGCCTTCAACCAAAATTTCTTCGACTTCGCTGGTATAGATATCGCGGATTGATCGTTTAATCAGATTGCCTTCTTCGTGAATGATGCAGGGGGCTTGGGACTCAAGCGTGCGTTCGCGAATGTCATTCCATAATTTGGAAAGATAGGCGTAATCACGGGCAATTTCGGTTTTGGTGCGTTTGGAGCCGGCGGTGCGGACAATCACCGCCATACCATCGGTAATATCCAGCCCACCAACAACAGTCTTTAGCCGTTTGCGATCAGCAATATTGGTAATTTTACGGCTAACACCTCCACCGCGGCTGTTATTTGGCATCAGCACACAATACCGTCCCGCCAAAGACAGATAGGTGGTCAGCGCCGCGCCTTTATTGCCGCGTTCTTCCTTTACAACCTGAACAAGCATGATTTGCTTGCGGGAGATGACTTCCTGAATTTTATATTTGCGGACTTTGCGCGCTGGACGGATTTCGTCTTCGTCACCGTCTTCACCGCCAACAGTTTCTAGACCGTCTTCGGCGTCTTTCTCGCTATCCTCATCCTGGGCTTCGGCACGATCGGCCGCCAGCAAGGCTTCGCGATCTTCGATGGGGATGCGGTAATAGTCCGGATGGATTTCACTAAACGCAAGAAAACCCTGGCGGTTACCGCCATATTCGACAAAGGCAGCTTGCAAGGACGGTTCTACACGCGTTACTCGTGCCAGATATACATTGCCTTTTAGTTGCTTGCGATTTTCGGTCTCATAGTCAAAATCTTCAATGCGTGTTCCACTTAGAAGCACAACCCGCGTTTCTTCGGATTGTCGTGCATCTATCAATAGGCGCTTGGTCATTCGTTTGTCTTTCCCCGGCGTTCGACACTGTTATCCCGCTAGGGCTTGAAAATCTGAGTGTTGAAGGCAGGTAATGTTGATTCAGACTGGTATCATCAGCTTCAAACAGCACAACATCCGAGCAAGAGGCTCTTTGAAAGTGTTTTGATGTTATTGGTGTTAGCATTATGCAGTCCAAAGTTTGTGTTATTAGGCATGACGCCGTTGGTGATTGACCGGTCTGTCTCAGTCGCGGGACACTTTATAAACAAGGTCTGGCTTAACTGCGCCGATCATCCACCGGTGGCGGAAATTCATTGTTTTGGTATATTTCATGCGGCGAAAATTGCGACATTGATACTTACCTAGATACGTTATACACCCGTGATAAGGTTTTTGCCAATAGGTCAATTATCACGCGCTGATTTAAGAGTACGAAACAGACTAATTGCGATATGGTATTCTGACCTGAAAAGTTGCGTCCATGCTCAATTGTGAGGCTGAATAGTTATTTTCAATGCGAAAGACCTTTTGATATATGCTGGCATCTGATTTTGAAATCTGTTCATCACATGCGATATTATCATTTGCGAGGCTGTTTCTGCGCAATGCTGTTGGGTATCTGCATGGTTTGATCCCCATTCTGCGATCGGTTTCGGGTGGTGTTCTTGTGCTTTCCATAGTGCTGGTGTCACCATCATATGCAGCCGGGAATAATGTCACCGCCATTCGGCTTGGCGATATATCTATTGATGGAGTTAAAGGTCTTCGGCTTGTCATCGAAACCAAAAATCCTGCAAAAGCATCAATGCTGTTGTTGGAACAACCCTACAGGCTGGTGGTTGACCTTGAACAGACTGGCTGGCAGGCATCAAATTTACCGCGTAAAGGGGCTTTATCCAAATCACCAGCCCGTGCCTACCGCTTTGGCACGCCAAAGCCTGATACGGGTAGATTAGTGATCGAACTTTCCGCGCCTGCCGCCCCGCAACGCATCTTTCGGCTGCCGCCAACAGCAGGCGGGCATCGGCTTGTTATCGATATGATTGATAATGGTCCAACAGCCTTTACACTGGCGGCACGGGCGCTTGCCGCGCGTCCGGATTTGACGGCCAAGGCACTGGCCAGAGAAATATCCAACGCAAATGGCGTTAGTACAGTGCCTGTCAAAAGAACCGTGACTGTGCCAAAGCCCAAGCCAGACAGTGCAGGTCAACTCGCCCCTGGTGAACAGATTGTTGCCATGGCGGTGCCAAAACGCCCCCCCCAGAAATGGGTTGTCTTTATTGATGCTGGACATGGGGGCAAGGATCCGGGCGCCATCGGGCTGGCAGGAACTAAGGAAAAGGACATTACACTAGCCGCTGCAATCGAATTGGCGCGGCAATTGAATGCAACTGGCCGCGTGAAAGCCATTCTGGCGCGCACAGATGATCGGTTTTTGAAATTGCGCGAACGCATAAGACTGGCGCGGACGAAAAAGTCTGACTTGTTTATATCTCTGCACGCGGATTCAGCGGCGAATAAATCGGCGCACGGCATGTCCGTATTCACCTTGTCAGAAACCGCATCAGATAAAGAAGCTGCCGCCTTAGCGCGTAAGGAAAATAAGGCAGATTTGATTGGTGGCCCTGATTTGGGGGT
This sequence comes from Puniceispirillum sp. (SeqCode), assembly GCF_965657105.1. Taxonomy (NCBI): domain Bacteria; kingdom Pseudomonadati; phylum Pseudomonadota; class Alphaproteobacteria; order Puniceispirillales (SeqCode); family Puniceispirillaceae (SeqCode); genus Puniceispirillum (SeqCode); species Puniceispirillum sp. (SeqCode). The sequence goes on along the minus strand of NZ_CBFHNB010000013.1, from coordinate 15,058 downwards.
TGAGGATTCCGATGTGGCCAGTGAATTGTTGCGTATGTTCCAGCGTGAATCGATGAATCAGTCAACACATTTTGCCAGCGATATTCTAAGCCAGATACGTGATTTGCGTGGCGGTGATCGCCGTGGACATCGTTTTGCCGGCTTTGCTGTGTTAAAGGCACCTGATATGCCATCGGTTCTGGTGGAGATGGGGTTCCTGTCAAACCGCAAGGATGAAGCGAATTTGCGATCATCAAAATACCGCCGCCTGCTGTGCCAACGTCTGACCAAGGCCATCATTAGCTATCTACAGAAACATGGTCCCAAATGAGTCAGCGGTTCTGTTCTGGGACGGGATATTTGACATCGTCGAGGCCATATCTCATGATCGGGGCATCAATGTGCAAACCAGTGTGTAAATTTCAAGAAAATTGTGACCAGTTCCGTGTCTGATAATTCGCTAAATAATAATGATGATGATGGAACTGGATATGACGCTGGTAATGGTTATGCGCCGCCGTTAAGGCATGCCATATCATCGCCTAATTTATGGTCTATCTTGCGCGGCATGACAAAAGCTTTATCGATCATTATTTCGCTGGTTATCATCGCCGGAATTGTCGGCATTTCGGCTGTGCTGTGGGTTTTCTGGACATATGGAAAAGGGCTGCCGGATTACCGCCAGCTGGCAAAATATGAACCGCCTGTGGTGACCCGTATTCATGCTGGCAATGGCGCGCTTCTGGCTGAATATGCCAATGAAAAGCGGCTTTTTGTGCCTATTGATGCGATACCGCCGCAACTCATTCATGCGTTTATATCTGCCGAGGACAAAGCCTTTTACAGTCATTTTGGCCTTGATTTAAAAGCCCTGACGCGGGCGATGGCGACAAATGTTGTCAATTATGGGCGTGGGAAACGCCTGATTGGGGCTTCGACCATTACCCAGCAGGTTACAAAGAATTTTCTATTAACCAATGAGGTGTCAATCGACCGCAAAATCAAGGAAGCGATATTGTCATTGCGCATGGAACGCGCCTTTACCAAAGATCAGATTTTGGCGCTATATCTCAATGAAATCTATCTTGGTATGGGCAGTTATGGTGTGGCGGCGGCGGCGCTTAACTATTTCGACAAAGCGCTTAACCAGCTTGATCTGGATGAAATGGCCTATCTTGCGGCCCTGCCAAAGGCGCCTAGTAATTATCATCCAATCCGCAAAACCAAGGCGGCGGTGACCCGGCGTAACTGGGTGCTGAACCAGATGCAGGAAAATGGTTATATTTCGGCTGAACAGGCTGAAGCAGCTCAAAGCAAGTCGCTGGTGATCGTGCCGGATACAGGGGCTGATGGGGCTGATGCGCCCTATTTCACTGAGTCAGTTCGCCGTCAGATCATGAAAAATTATGGCGAAGAGGCGCTTTATGGTGGGGGGCTGTCGATACGCACGACCCTTGATCCGCATCTGCAATCGCTTGCTGAAACTGCGCTGGAACGTGGCCTTGAAGCGCTTGATCGTCGTCAGGGTTGGCGTGGTCCGCTTGGCCGTCTTGAAGCTGGCGAGGATGTTGCCCAAACGTTGGCGCGCTATCAGAAACAGCTGCGCCCGCAACATTATGCCGCCCTGGTTACCGATGTGGCGCGCCGCGAGGCCCAGATTTATGTGAATGGCAAAGCCGCGACAATACCTTTCAAGCTGGCATTCTGGGCCTATCCGCCGCGAGATGCCGACGGGGTGCGCCCGCAGCCGCTTACGGATCTGCGCGATGCCATTTCGGCAGGCGATATTGTCATTGTCCAACCACCATCCGAAACGCCTGATCTGATCCGCGATGGTTTCAAGCCAGAAGCGCATCATTTTGCCCTGGGCCAGCGGCCAGCGGTGGAAGGCGCGATTGTGGTAATGGATCCGCATACAGGTAGGCTATTGGCGATGAGTGGGGGGTATAATTACGCTGATTCCGAATTTAACCGTGCCGTGCAAGCGATGCGCCAGCCCGGTTCGGCATTCAAACCCTTTGTCTATCTGGCAGCCCTCGATAATGGTTATGCGCCAACCACACGAATTCTAGATGCGCCACTGGTCGTTGATCAGGGTGTGGGCAAGCCTAAATGGAAGCCGGCCAATTATACCAAGCGGTTTTATGGCCCGTCGATTATGCGCGTTGGCATCGAAAAGTCACGCAACCTGATGACAGCGCGTCTGGCAATGAAGCTGGGCATGCCTGAAATCCAGGATTATGCGCGCCGGTTTGGGATTAATGAAGATTTGCCGCCTTTATTGTCAATGTCGCTTGGTGCGGGGGAAACCAATCTGATGCGGTTGACCTCGGCCTATGGCATGCTGGTCAATGGCGGCAAGCAGGTTACGCCAAGTTTGATCGACAGGATCCAGGACCGGCATGGCAAAACCATTTACCGGCATGATGAACGGCAATGTGACGGCTGTGAAAACGCTTTATGGGACAATCAAGCTATTCCCGATTTGCCTGACACGCGATCGCAGCTGACCTCGCCAGCGTCGGCATTCCAGATGGTATCGATGCTCGAAGGTGTTATTCAGCGCGGAACAGGTCGTTTGCTATCACGGCTTGATCTTGTGCTTGCTGGCAAGACAGGAACCACCAATGACAATACGAATGGCTGGTTCATTGGCTTTGCACCGGATATGGTAGTGGGTGTATTTGTTGGCTATGACAAGCCGCGCCCGCTTGGCAAACGGGAAACAGGCTCGACTGTGGCAGTCCCCATCTTTGGTAATTTCATGGTCAAGGCACTTGCCGATAAGCCGGTGATACCGTTCCGTCGTCCGAATGGTATCTCTATTATTCCCGTACATGCCGAAACTGGCGAGCGGGTGTTGCCAACCCATGAAAAAGCTATCCTTGAGGTGTTCAAACCAGGTCAGCGGCCAGGTGGTCAGTTAATCGATGCGCCAAGTAGTGCTAACAGCAATGGGGCAGACAATGGACTGGCGACACAGGAATTATTCTAGATTATATAAACTTGTCAGCGTGGCGTTGTCGGTTTAGGAACGTGCAAGCTTTATAAACAGAGAGAGACGATGCAGGCCGAAACTCAAGCCAAAATCGATGTTATTTCATCAACGCTGGAATTGTTACGCAAACATGTCAATTTCGAGATGGCAGTCACGCGTCTGGGTGATCTGGAAGCGCAAACAACCATGCCCGATTTCTGGAACGACCAGGCGGTGGCACAGGATGTCATGCGAGAAAAAAACCGGCTTGAGCGTCAGATTAATCTTATCAAGGACATGCAAGCCGAAATGGATGATTCTGTAGCTTTGATCGAGCTTGGGATTGCCGAGGGCGATGATGATGTGGTCGCCGAAGCCGAAGCGGCGCTGACAAAGCTTGTGACCGAGGCGGATAAACGCCAGCTTGAAAGCCTGTTATCCGGTGAAGCTGATGCGAATGATTGCTTTCTAGAAATCCATGCAGGTGCTGGTGGCACCGAAGCACAGGACTGGGCGCAGATGCTGGTTCGAATGTATGGTCGCTGGTGCGAACAGCGTGGCTATAAGGTGCATATGATCGAAGAAAGTGCGGGTGAAGAGGCAGGTATCAAATCAGTGACCATGCGCATTGACGGTGAAAATGCTTATGGATGGCTGAAAACCGAATCCGGTGTACATCGCCTTGTGCGCATTTCGCCTTATGATAGCTCGGCACGGCGGCATACCAGTTTTGCCAGCGCATGGGTTTATCCAGTGGTCGATGATAATATTGAAATTGAGATCGAGGATAAGGATCTACGCATTGATACTTACCGCGCTTCGGGGGCTGGTGGACAGCATGTGAATAAAACCGACTCGGCGATCCGTATCACCCATCTACCGACCAATATTGTTGTGCAATGCCAGAATGACCGGTCTCAGCATCGTAATCGGGCAACGGCTTTTAATATGCTTAAAGCGCGTTTATACGAGTTGGAATTGCAAAAACGTGAAGAAGCCGCGTCTGATGCCGCCGCCAGCAAAACCGATATAGGCTGGGGCAATCAGATACGTTCATACGTTCTGCATCCTTATCAGATGGTCAAGGATTTGCGCACGAATGTCGAAAAAGGCAATGCCCAAGGTGTTCTTGATGGCGATCTTGATAGTTTTATCGAGGCCAGCCTTGCCGCCCGCGTCGGTATGCAACGCGAATAGGCGCGCCAAGAGGCTGTAACGATTATTATCCAAAACCGTTTAATCGATTGCATTTAGCCCGGAATTGCCGATGAAACAAGATCATCGCGATAGGAAAGCGGGCCATAAAACGCTGCCGAGAAATGGGCTGCCTCACGGGCTTCTATATTAAAAGGCGGCTTAAGCGGGCCTTTGAAATAGCGTTTTACCAGCATATGCCAGCTGCTGACTGGATCGCGCCGATGCAAGCCGCATACATAGTCAAACCAACGCTTGCCAATCAGAACATGCCCCACTTCGTCACGCATGATAATGCCAAGCGCGTCGGCCGTTTCACTGTCTCCAACAGCATTGAGTTTGTCGATCATGGTTGGCGTGACATCAAGCCCACGTGCTTCCAGCACCAGAGGTGCGATTGCCAGACGCCCCAGTAAATCATGCGCGGTTTCCTGTGCCGCTTGCCATAATCCGTCATGGGCAGGTAAATCGCCATAATGTGCATCAAGTAAAGCCAGCCGGTCATTGAGCATCAGAAAATGGCGCGCTTCATCATCGGCAACGGACAGCCAATCATGATAAAAGTCGCGTGGCAAATGCTGGTCAGTGAACCGGCAGGCCATATCAAGCGCCAGATCAATCGCGTTCAGCTCTATATGGGCGATGGCATGTATCAAGGCGACGCGGCCAGCGATGCCACCGGTAATACGGCGTTTTGGCACATCGCGCGGTGGCCGTAATGCGGGCAGGGGCGGGCGTCCGGGACGCTCAGGCGGGGCGCATGTGCCAATATCGGTAATGTTGCCAGCATGCCATTGCGCAACCAATGCCCGTGTATTACGGGCTTTTGCCACAGCATCTTTGGTGGCAATACAATCGACAATGCCGCTAGTCAGCGAAGCGTGGCTCATATCTGCTTTGTCTCATACCTATTTATAGGGCGCGTGCCGCTTCAAGGACAGCTTCGGCATGTCCGTCAACTTTTACCTTTGGCCATGTTTCAGCCACGGTGCCCTCAGCGTCAATCAGAAAGCTGGCACGCTGGATCCCCATATATTTTTTGCCATACATTGATTTTTCGACCCAGACGCCAAATTGTTCACAAATATCGGTTTCATGGTCAGCGCCCAGAAAACAGGTCAGGCCATATTTTTCCCGAAACTTGGCTTGTTTGGCAGGCTTGTCTTTCGAGATGCCGATCACCACACAATTAGCGGCGGCAAAATCATCGATTAATTCGGAAAAGCCGATGGCTTCCTTTGTACAGCCAGATGTGTCTGCACGTGGAAAGAAAAATACCACCATTTTTTTGCCATGATGATCTGTGATATTGAAATCATCCTTATCTGTAGGTACGACGAATTGAGGAACAGCCATTCCAGTTTCAAGCATATTAAATTCTCCGGTTTTTCTTGGATCGGATTAATGTTAGCACTCTGAACTATTAAATAGGAATGATAGTGATGTCTGCAAGACAATGTTATATTGTCACTAGCATTCATACTATCTAGAACAACCGAATAACAGGAGTCATACGGGTGTCTTTAATGGGCCATACATCAGGCGCAGGCAAGGTGAAGCTCCTATTCACAACATTACTCCTTATTATTATTCTGTTTGGTGGCATCGTTGGCTTTGTAATCGTGCAGGCAGGTGGTATACGCCAGATTCTGGAATATGAGCTTTCCAAAATATCTGCCGAGGTATCTGCGGATGTTGGCGCGGCGCGATTAGCATTTTCCATTTCACCAACTCCTCTATCTGTAATGGCAGAAAACATCACCTTTAGTTTTGATGATGGCGCTGTCATCGTGCCTGAAGGCGAGGTCAAATTTGGTTTTAAAAGCCTGTGGACAGGTATGCCGCTGGCGCTCAATTTGCGGGGCATCGAAATTCAGCTTTTCAAATCGGCAACAGGCTGGTCAGGTTCGGAATCTACCGCTTTGCTTAACGCCTTGCTGGGGGTGCCATTAGACAATGTTGCAAAGTCGGAAACTGACCCTACGAAAGATAATAATCGGTTAAATTTTGCAGGTTTGAAACAGATTAGTATTGAGACTGATCTTGTTACGATTACCGACGCCACAGGCGCATTGGCACCGATCCAGCTTACCAGTATTTATATTGACGCCCAGCTCGAAGAGTCAGGGCAGATTGCTGGTGGCGTCCGCGGACAAAGACTGATCGATGGCGTAGATGCGGGGCGACTGGCGATTACATTTGCCGGTTTGCCGACAGGCGAAGATTTCATTACTGACATCACCGCAGATGAACTCAATCTGGCAGATATTGCCGAATATCTTGATCTTGAAATGGTAAGGCAAAGTCATTTCGGCACATTGTCTGGTTTTTTGAAAGTGCAGATGCGGCGTCAGGCTGTCACATCCATATTTGGTGATGTTATTGTAACCGATGGTTATCTGTCACAAACGGCTAATCAAAAACGTGGCGCGTTTAAGTCAGCCGAGATTGCGTTTGACTATCTTAGCCATATTGATGTTGCGACAGTGGCCAAAGCACAAATCCTGCTGGATGATAATCGGTCTTTCACCTTTTCCGGTGATATTGAAAAGCTTAGCGCGCCAACGCCGATCTTGTCAGGGAAAATCGATGCCAATAGTGTGCGGTTACAGTCAATTTTTGATGATTGGCCAGATGACCTTGCCCCCGCATTAAAGGCTCAGCTTCAAAGTCAATTTTCAGGCGGGATCGTCAGCAATCTGGGTGCCGAATTTATCGGAACCTTTAATCGTGACACGTCTGTTTTAAAATTATCAAAGCTTGATTTGGCAACAAAATTTGACAGTGTCCGTGCCAATTTATCCAGAGGTCAGATCCGACGTATTGTTGGTACTGTTGGTGGCGCCATGGATGTTAATATCGGTGTTGGTGGCGAGGTAAAAAGTGCCAATCTAGAACTTGATCTGAGCAATGGTTCGGTATTGCTGGAAGATTTCACAAAATCGATGCCAGTGCAAAAGGCCGCAGTAAAGATGGCGGTTCGCAAAGATGATCTGACGATTGAGAGCTTTACCGCAGATTTTGCCGATGGGGGTGCAATCACGCTGAATGGTAATATAATTGTTGCGCCAGACTGGACGCCGCGGGATTTCAGCGTAAGTCTGGAAGCTGATAATCTTGATACGCGCTTTTTTCAGGCCTTATGGCCAAGCTGGGCGCTGGCAAAAACCCGAAGCTGGATGCAGGCTAATCTTCTGGCAGGGCATGTTGATAATGCCCGTATATCGATGACAGGTGCTTATGTGCCGGAGACTCAAAAACCGGCACTCAATGACATTTCAGGTACAGGGTCATATCGGGGGGCGACGGTTAGATGGGCACCTGATATGCCACTTATAACTGGCATTGACGCCAATCTTGTACTGAATAATGACGCCTTTAATATCACCACGTCTTCGGGACAGCTCGAAGATTTTGTTCTTGAAACTGGGCGGGTGACGATTGGCCCGATTTTGACCAAAAACCAAAGAATGATCGATCTGTCGTTAAAGGCACAAGGTGGAATGGCAACGGCGCTGGATATTTTTAAACGTACCGGTCGTAGCAAGGTAGGCGCAATTGATCTCGAAAAGCTTACCATATCTGGGGATACCGAACTGTCACTAACATCACGGTTTCCGTTAGGCAATGGGGCTAAATTTACTAATGCCGACACGGCTATAAATGCCACCACGCGCAATGCCACAATCACGGGTCTACCGTTTGGCATCAATCTGGAATCGGCGGCAATGATTGCCTCATTTGAAAAGAATAAGGTTGATATTACTGGTGACGCGCGCGTTTTTGATATGCCTGCCAGCTTTACGTTTCAAACCAACAAAGCAACGCGTGAAGTTGATTTTGTAGGGCAGTTTGAATCATCACCGATTATGACGGGTATTTTTGCCAAAATGTCCGGCCTTGATATTGAGGGTAATGCCAGTGCTAAAATTGGCTTTAGTTCATCGACTGGATGGAATAATGCACAGATTAACCTATCCACAGATCTGACCAACGCTTCGATCAATGTGCCAGTATTGAATTGGGCGAAGTTTCCGGCCGAAGATGGTATTGTGAATGCCAGCTTTGTGCTTCGTAACGGCGTGGTAACAGCCATACAGGATATTGATCTGTCACTAGGCACGCTGGTCGCCAAAGGACAGTTAGCGCTTGGGGTTGATGGCAGTTTGCAGGCAGCCTTTTTTAACAAGCTGACAATGCCAGGCAATGATATACGTGACCTGATAGTCGAAACAAGTGCCAAGGGTGGCTGGAGCGTTAGCGCGGCTGCCCGCACGATTGATCTGGTGCCATTGCGACGCAATAAGGGTGTTGGTGGGGGCGCGCCAATTCGTTTTGATGTAACCGCTGACACGATTTATATCGACGCACAAAACGCTTTATCCGGCCATATTCAGGGCGCGCGTGATGAAGCGGGCAATGGTCAGGCTGTGTTTTCCGGCACGTTGTTGGCCAAAGGTAAACCATTGGTCAGCGAAGGCCAGATGACAGTTGATTTTGGCCCACGCGGTGATCACCTCAGCGGCGTAGGCCTTATTGGTGGTGCCGAAACGCAGATCACATTTAATGGCAATGGCGGCGAACAGGCAGTCCTTGTTCTGACCTCCAAAAATGCGGGACGTATGCTGTCCGGGCTTGGAATTACCGATGCAATACGCGCAGGATCTGTCCGGCTTGAGAATAACTTCATTAGCACCGATTTTTCTTCCTTTAATACCAACATCACGCTTGCAGATTTTAATGTGGTCAAAGCCCCGCGGGCAGTCCGTATATTTTCGCTTTTGGGGCCAGCAGGTATCATCGGTCTGGTTGAAGGCGAAGGCACGGCCTTTAGCAATGGCGTTGCAAGGTTTGAAAAACGCGGCTCGGATATTTCTATCTCGCGCATGGAAGCCAGCGGTGGGGCTGTCAGCGTGGCTGTTGTGGGGCGCTTTAACAACAAAACACGTCAAATGGATATTTCTGGAAATCTTGTGCCAGCTAACCAACTTAGCAAAATAATAGGGGCGGTGCCGCTTCTTGGGAACGTGCTGACAGGCATTGATAAGTCTGGTATTTTTACGACCCAGTTCAGCATGATCGGCGATATCGATGATCCTGAAACATCAATCAATGCGGCGTCATTGGCACCAGGTGTTCTGCGAGATATATTCAGTCCGGAATGGCTAAAGCGCGAAAGCGAACGTCTGTTTGGTGCGGATGCTGACTAGCCAGCAACAAGCATGGCATGACGTTTTTTGCCAGCTGATATCTTGGCCTTGCCATCGATAAAATCAGCCAATGTCAGGCGCATATTTTCGTCATTAACAGCTACATCGTTCACCCGTGCACCACCGCCGCGTATCAAGCGTCGCGCTTCGCCGTTTGAGGTGGCAAATCCGACAGTTTTTAGTGCTTCGACCATGTCCAGCCCGTCAGCCTGTCCTGCCGCAAGATTAAATTGTGGCAAACCGTCTGAAACGCCCGATCCGGCAAATGTTTGCTGGGCTGTTTGCATGGCATGCGCGGCCGCCTCTGTGCCATGACACAGGCTTGTCGCTTCATTGGCCAGAATAATTTTGGCTTCATTGATGTCGGCACCTGCCAAAGCGCCTAGCCGATGCACTTCACCCATAGGCAATTCGGTAAATAATGCTAGAAAACGGGCAACATCTGCATCTTCGGTGTTGCGCCAGAACTGCCAGAAATCAAATGCTGATAATTTATCGTCATTCAACCACACCGCTCCATCGGCAGATTTGCCCATCTTGGCACCCGAAGCCGTGGTGATAAGCGGTGACGTAAGACCAAAAATTTCCTGTGCATCGACGCGGCGGGTCAGATCGATGCCGGTAACAATATTGCCCCACTGATCCGATCCCCCCATCTGGAGCAGACAGCCATAGCGGCGGCGCAGCTCGAGAAAATCATAAGCCTGAAGAATCGCATAGTTGAATTCTAGAAATGAAAGCGGTTGTTCGCGATCAAGCCGCAATTTGACCGAATCCATGCCCATCATGCGATTGATAGAAAAATGCGGGCCAAAGTCACGCAAAAACCGGATATAGCCAAGCGTATCCAACCAATCGGCATTATCAACCATAATCGCATCAGTCGGGCCTTCACCAAATTTCAGATATTTTTCAAATACCTTTTTGATGCCGTTCTTATTCGCTTCGATATCCTGATCTGATAGCAACGGGCGGGCTGTATCCTTGCCTGATGGATCGCCTACCTTGGTTGTACCACCACCCATCAGAACAATCGGCTTATGCCCGGTTTTCTGCAAAATACGGAGCATCATGATCTGCACCAATGACCCAACATGCAGGCTATCGGCCGTACAGTCAAAACCGATATAGGCTGGTAAAACCTTGGTGCTGGCTGCATCGTCTAGCGCTTCGATATTGGTAGCCTGATGAATATAGCCGCGGTCGGTATAGTGCTGGATAAGATCAGATTTATGGGTCATGTCATTCAATTCTATTCAATATAGAGTGCAAAAGTCGTTAAAAAACATTTGCCTCAATCAGGCAAGCGGGTCGAAATCATCTTCGTTAATCGAGTCGTTCAGATAAGCTTCGACACGTTCAATCATTGGGTCAAGATGCTCGGTAAAGAAGTGGTTTGCCCCAGGCAGAACATCAACGGTAATATTGACGCCCTTTTGGATTGATAGGCGTTCAACTAGCTTTTCGACACTTTCGGGTGGCACCTGTTCGTCCAGCTCGCCATGCATGATTAATCCAGATGCCGGGCAGGGCGCTAGAAACGAGAAATCATGCGTAACAGCAGGCGGCGTCACCGAGATAAATCCCTGAATTTCGGGGCGGCGCATCATAAGCTGCATACCAATCCATGATCCAAACGAAAAGCCAGCGATCCAGCATTGCCGCGATGATGGATTCTGCGCTTGCAACCAATCCATAGCCGTTGCCGCATCGGATAATTCGCCTTCGCCATTATCATATACACCCTGGCTTCGGCCAACGCCGCGGAAATTGAACCGCATGACGGAAAACCCGCGCGCTTGGAATAATTTGTAAAGAGCATAAGTCACCCGGTTATTCATGGTGCCGCCTTTATCTGGCTCCGGATGCAAAATTAACGCTGTTGGGGCGTCACTTGCTTCGGCAGGCATATAGCGACATTCAAGGCGACCTTCAGGGCCGTTAATGATGACCTCAGGCATATTTTTTCTGCTCCACTTGTGCTATTGAATGAACGGCTTATATCTTAATAAGGCGCGATCGCCAAGCCAGCTTTGTGCAGATCGTTAACCAGATGAGAGAAACTGCAATCATGTTTGCAAATTTGAACCGTGATCTAAAGGCAATTATGACGCGTGATCCCGCGGCTAGCAATCGTTTTGCCGCGGTGATTCTATATCCAAGTTTTCATGTCATGGTGGCCTATCGACTGTCGAATCCGCTGTGGAAAATCGGGCTGCGTTTTGTTGCGCGCTGGATTATGCAGATTGCCCGCTGGCTCACAGGCATCGAAATTCATCCTGGTGCGACCATTGGCGGCGGTTTTTTTGTCGATCATGGGTCAGGCGTCGTGATCGGTGAAACAGCCATAATCGGCGATAATGTAACCTTGTATCAGGGGGTCACGCTTGGAGGGGTGTTGCCAGCGGTAGATGCCGCATCGCAACGTTCGGTCAAACGCCATCCGACTTTGGGCGATGATGTGATCGTTGGCTCAGGTGCCCAGATTTTGGGTAATATCACCGTTAATCGTTGTGCGCGTGTTGGTGGTAATTCGGTGGTCACCAAAGATGTGCCAGAGGGCGCAACCGTTGTCGGTGTTCCGGCACGCCAGATGACGAATAAGACAGCGCCGAAAACTGTTGACGAGAGTTTTCAGCCCTATGGTGTTCATGATATGGCCAATGCCGATCCGCGTGAACGCATCATCACCGCGCTTGTTGATGAAGTACAAAGCTTGCGTGCCCGTCTCAATGATATGGAAGATCGAGTTTCGTCAACCCAGCTTCATAACAAGGCAGGAAAAACCAGCCAGCCAAGCAGGCGTTCTAATAAATCTTGATTATCTTTTTTAGTTTTTAGCTGGAACTATGCGTTATGGGAAAAAGCCCACTTTATTTTGATAATAATGCTACGGCACCGCTTCGCCCTGAAGCATCGGCGGCGATGCATAAAGCGATGGGCGCACCAGCGAATCCGTCATCGGTACATTCGTTTGGCCGCACGGCACGGCTGACCGTTGAAGCGGCGCGTGAATCGGTTGCTTTACTGGCAGGATCAAGAGCCGCAGATGTGGTGTTTACCAGTGGTGGCACCGAATCCAACAATCTGGCACTGGCTGGCTTTAGGCATGTTGTCATCTCGGCGATCGAGCATGACTCGGTGCGCGCCCTTACCGGAGATACCCTTAACGTAGATACCCTTACCGGACAAGCTGGTGCCGAAACCAGCGTCATCAATGTGACATCAGACGGGGTGATTGATCTGGAACATGCGCGTGCTGTGCTTGCCGGATTACCTGATGATTTAAGGTCATCAACAATTTTATCGGTAATGGCGGCCAATAACGAAACAGGCGTTATTCAGCCCGTAGCCGAACTTGTCGCGTTGGCTCGTGAAAATAACATAGCTGTGCATAGCGACATGGTGCAGTTGCTGGGCAAGGATCATTTCAATTTTGCCGCGCTGGATCTGGATTATGCTAGCCTGTCGGCGCATAAAATTGGCGGACCGGCGGGTGTCGGTGCTTTGTTGGTCAAACCGGGTAATGCGTTGCAAAGTTTGCTACGGGGCGGCGGTCAGGAGCAGGGACGTCGCTCAGGCACAGAAAACTTTATCGGCATTGCCGGATTTGGCGCCGCTGCATCGGCTGCCTTTGGCGATGTGGCGCATTATGAAGCAATGTCTAAATGGCGTGACCAGTTTGAAGATATGATGCTGGCGCATATGCCAGAGGCGCACGTTTTTGGCCAGCAGGTGCCGCGCATGGGAAATACCAGTTGTCTCGCAATCGCAGGCAAGTCTGCCGAAACCATGGTTATGGCACTTGATATTGCGGGTGCCGCGATCAGTGCCGGATCAGCCTGTTCATCAGGCAAGGTCAAAGCAAGTCATGTGCTGGCCGCGATGGGGGCTGGAGATCTGGCTGGTCAGGCTGTCCGCATTTCGGGGGGCTGGCAAACTAAGAAAACCGACTTTGAAAGGCTTGCAGATGTCTTTCTTGGGCTGTACAAGCGGTAGAATTGAGATCGGTAGTTGCGTGCAAGCCGATGATACAACCAAATCAAATAGGAGTGGTGACGGCGATGCCAAACATCATCTTTGTAAAGCCAGATGGCACTGAGTTGAATGTCAACGTCAATGAGGGCGTGACTGTGATGGAAGCTGGCCGCGATGCCAATCTTGGTATCGAAGGTACCTGTGGGGGCTGTTTGTCTTGTGCAACCTGTCATGTGATTGTTGATGCAGACTGGTTTGCCAAAACCGGAGCGCCAAGCGAAGATGAAGAAGATATGCTCGATCTTGCGTTTGGTTTGACCGAAACATCACGTCTTGGTTGCCAGCTGAAAATGTCAGCCGAGCTTGACGGCTTACGTCTGACAATTCCGGATGATATATAGGGATTATAGCAATGTCTGTGGCTGAAACAGCTAGCCAAAATGCGCACATTGCCAGGGCATCTGCGTCGGGGCAGGCTACAGATAGGCCGACTGCTGATCTATCAGCCATAAACTCGCTTGGCTTTGCCAAAGCCCCTGCCGATACTCGCGTTGTCGTGGCAATGTCAGGCGGTGTTGACTCATCCGTCACGGCTGCGATGTTGCATGATGAGGGCTATGAAGTCATTGGCATCACCTTGCAGCTTTACGATCATGGTGTGGCGGTTCAAACCAAAGGCGCTTGTTGTGCGGGCATTGATATTCACGATGCACGGACAGTTTCGGCGCGACTGGGCATTCCGCATTATGTGTTGGATTATGAATCTAAATTCCGCGACCAGGTGATGGAAGATTTTGCCGATAGTTATTTGCGCGGAGAAACGCCTATCCCTTGTGTGCGCTGTAACCAGACAGTCAAATTTACCGATTTGCTGACAACCGCGCGGGAACTTGGTGCGGATTGTCTGGCTACCGGGCATTATGTCCAGCGTCTTCAAACGCCGCAAGGGCCAGTATTACGGCGCGGCATTGATGCGTCCAAGGACCAATCCTATTTCCTGTTTGCGACCACCGCCGAGCAGATGGATTATCTGCGCTTTCCGCTGGGTGGGCTGACCAAGGATGAAACGCGCGATCTGGCGCGCAAATATGGTTTGGCGGTCTCCGAAAAACCTGACAGCCAGGATATCTGCTTTGTACCAAATGGCCGCTATGGCGATGTTGTGCGGCGTTTGCGACCAGGTGCGGTCGAGGCTGGTGATATTGTGCATCTTGATGGCACTGTTTTGGGCCAGCATAAGGGTGTGATCGATTATACCATTGGTCAGCGTCGCGGACTTGGCATTGGCGGGCGCAAGGATGCTGATGAAGCTGATGGCCCGTTATATGTTGTTGGTATTGATGCGGCCGCGCATCGTGTCATTGTTGGCCCGCAAAGCGCACTTGCCTGTTATGAGGTGCATCTGAGCGAGACAAGCTTGGGTGCTGGGGGTGGTGCGCCTGTTGCCGGGCATCCAGTGCTGGCACGCTTGCGCAATACCGCCCCAGCGATGCCTGCCATCCTTGAGGCAGGTGAGGGCGGCTGTGCGGTTGTGCGGCTGAATGATCCGCAATTTGGCATTGCCGTGGGGCAAGCAGCTGCAATCTATGATGCGGCTGATCCTGAAAATCTGCTTGGCGGGGGGTGGATTTCGGCCGCGCCGCTAGCAGGTGTAGATGGTGAGCTATCCTAGGCCTATCCTATAGTTTCCGCACTATAATCGTCAAATATATATATGTTT
>NZ_CBFHNB010000012.1:0-39450 GCF_965657105.1 Puniceispirillum sp. (SeqCode) | reverse complement strand
CCGCCACCTGTCATGACAATGCCTTTTTCGACAATATCGGCAGCAAGTTCTGGTGGTGCCTGTTCAAGTGCCATTTTAACGCCATCAACAATCTGGCGAACAGGATCTGAGATAGCCTCGGCAACTTGAGCTTCGGTAATCGTGATTTCCTTTGGCACACCATTGACAAGGTCACGTCCACGCACCTCGATCTTTGTACCACTGCTTTTTTCTGGCTTGCGGGCAATACCAATTGTTTTCTTGATACGCTCGGCACTTGCCTCACCGATCAACAGATTATGGGTGCGGCGCATATAAGCAATAATCGCTTCGTCAATTTTGTCACCACCGACACGCACCGAATGGGCAAATACAATATTTCCAAGTGACAGAATGGCCACCTCAGTTGTGCCACCGCCAATATCAACCACCATAGAGCCAGATGGCTCGGTCACAGGCAAAGCGGCACCAATAGCAGCTGCCATTGGTTCTTCGATCAGAAACACACGGCGCGCCCCTGCGGCCTCGGCTGACTCCTGAATGGCGCGGCGTTCAACAGCTGTGGAGCCAGATGGAACACAGATAATAACCTGCGGACTTGCAAAGGATAAGCGGCCATTTACTTTGCGTATAAAGTGCTTGATCATTTCCTCAGCAACTTCAAAATCAGCAATCACACCATCAGCCATTGGCCTGATCGCACGAATGTTACCAGGTGTTTTGCCTAGCATCACTTTTGCTTCTTCACCGACAGCTAAAACCTGAGTCTTGCCTCTTATTTCGGCCATGGCAACAACGGATGGTTCATCCAGAACTACGCCTCTGCCCTTGACATAAACAAGTGTGTTAGCAGTACCCAGATCAATACCAATATCCGCCGAAAACAATCCAAGTAGCGAGCCAATCATTCGGTGTCTCCAGAATTACAGTTACTCACAATGAATAACTTTAGCCTACATGACAAAGAACATACGCCCTTTGCCACCATTTGTTTATAGATGTAGATGATAAATGCGGCGAAATCTAGTTCTTTGCCTTATCAACAAGACGGTTTGCACCAATCCATGGCATCATGCCACGCAAACGCGCGCCAACTTCCTCAATCGGATGCTCTGCATTGCGACGGCGTGTTGCTTTAAAGCTGGTCTGACGGACACGGTTTTCCAGCATCCAGTCACGTGTAAAGCGCCCTGATTGAATGTCCTCAAGCACACGTTTCATCTCAGCCTTGGTCTCTTCGGTTACAATACGCGGACCTGTGACATACTCGCCATATTCAGCCGTATTTGAAATTGAGTAATTCATGTTTGCGATACCGCCCTCATAAATCAAATCAACAATCAGCTTCACTTCATGCAAACACTCAAAATAGGCCATTTCTGGGGCATAACCAGCTTCAACCAGCGTTTCAAAACCAGCTTTGATAAGTTCACATAAGCCGCCACACAAGACAACCTGCTCACCGAATAGATCAGTTTCGCACTCTTCCTGAAAAGTTGTCTCAATGATACCTGAACGACCACCACCGACAGCCGACGCATAAGATAGGCCAATGGCATGCGCGTTACCTGATGCGTCCTGATCAACAGCCAAAAGACAGGGAACACCGCCGCCTTTGGCATATTCTGACCGCACTGTATGGCCTGGGCCTTTTGGTGCAATCATCATTACATCAATGTCACCACGAGGTTCAATCAGATTGAAATGCACATTCAAGCCATGTGCAAATGCAATCGCCGCACCTGGACGGATATTGTCAGCAATTTCGTCTGAATAGATGTCCGCCTGCAATTCGTCAGGAGTCAGCATCATAACGACGTCGGCCCATGCCGCAGCTTCTGGCACATCCATAACCTTAAAACCAGCTTCGCTGGCTTTTGCCCGCGTAGCAGAATCAGGACGAAGCGCTACCGCCACGTCCGCAACACCACTATCTTTAAGATTAGCAGCATGGGCATGACCCTGGCTTCCATAGCCTACGATAACGACTTTTTTCTTTTTGATAAGCCCTACATCGGCATCACGATCATAATAGACACGCATTGATAAATTTCTCCTGGTTCTAAAACGTAAAAGCAAGCCTAGGCTTGCCTGCACCATATAATGATGGTGACTAGGTTATATATTAAGCTATCGAGCCGAAAGATCGACCAGATTACCCCTCGAAATAGCCGATACGCCTGTACGAGCAATCTCGACTTCACCAAGTGAGCGCATCAGATCAATGAAAGCGCCAACCTTCGATGAATTTCCTGTTACTTCAAATACAAAACTATCTAGTGTGCTGTCTAGTGTTCTTGCACGGAAAGTGTCGGCAATTCGTAAAGCCTCTATTCGTTCATCGCCTTTATTGATGATTTTCACCAATGCAAGTTCACGCTCGATAAAGGCTGTCGACTCGGTAAGATCGCAAACATCGTGGATTGGCACAAGGCGCGATAGCTGCGCCTTTATCTGCTCAATGATCATGGGCGTGCCGCTGGTAACTATAGAAATACGCGAAATAGAAATCTCTACATCCACCTCGGACACAGTCAAACTCTCGATATTATAGCCTCGTCCCGAAAATAGCCCAATGACACGTGCCAGCACGCCAGGCTCATTATCAACTAATACAGAAATTATGTGGCGTTCAACCACGTCAGTCATCTTCATGCTTAACTCCTTAGGGTGCGATCTTGTTTGTTGTTTAGACCAACACCATGCCTTCTTCAGAAATCGGCTTTTCAGCCTGATCAGCTGGACCAAGCAACATTTCGTTATGTGCCGCACCTGATGGAATCATTGGGAAGCAATTTTCATCTTTCGTTACCCGAATGTCGGCAATAACTGGTCCATCAACCGCAAGCATTTCTGTTATGACATCATCAAGCTCATTCGCTGATTGCGCGACAAGACCTGTCATACCAAAGGTATCCGCAAGCTTCACAAAATCAGGTAATGATTCACTATATGATTCCGAATAACGGCCACCGTGAATAAGTTCCTGCCATTGCCTGACCATACCCATCCATTCATTATTGATGATGAACATCTTCACAGGCAAATTATACTGCGCCAGCGTAGATAGTTCCTGCATATTCATCATGAAGGACGCCTCACCAGCAATATCAATCACCAACGCGTCGGGATGGGCTACCTGCACCCCCATGGCTGATGGTAATCCATAACCCATGGTGCCTAAACCACCCGATGTCATCCACCGGTTAGGCGCTTCAAAATCGAAATATTGTGCTGCCCACATTTGATGCTGACCAACCTCGGTAGTCACATATACATCATGTTTGCGTGTCATTTCACACAGACGTTTGATCGCATGCTGAGGCTTGATAATATCGCCTGATTGGTCGAACCCAAGGCATTTACGCGCTTGCCACCCTTTGATCTGCTTCCACCATGACGCAAGCGAGTCAGCATGTGGTGTGAATGACTGCGCCTTCATCTCGGCGATCAACATTTCCAAAACCACTGTCGCATCACCAATAACAGCCAAATCGACAGCAACATTCTTGTTGATTGATGATGTATCGATATCAATATGGATTTTTTCCGAATTTGGGGCAAAGCCAGAAATGCGACCTGTGACACGATCGTCAAAACGCGCACCGACATTCAACATAATATCGCAATCATGCATTGCCAGATTGGCTTCATAGGTACCGTGCATACCCAGCATGCCCAGAAAATGCGGATCAGATGCTGGTAATGCGCCAAGCCCCATCAATGTCAATGTTGTTGGCCAGCCCGTCATATGCACAAGTTCATGCAATAGTTTTGACGCTTTTGGACCTGAATTGATGATACCACCGCCACCATAGATAATCGGACGACGCGCGCGCTTAAGCATCGCCACAGCCTGTTTGATAACGTCATTGTCTGGCCGCGTAGTAACCGTATAACGTCCGCGTGCCTTCGAAACAACAGCATCATCTACAGATGTGTCATGATAGCCATATTCGCCCATCAAAATGTCTTTTGGCAGATCAATCAATACCGGCCCTGGACGCCCGGTACTAGCGACATGAAAGGCTTCAATAACGGTATGCTGAAGTTTAGTCCCATCTTTGACCAGGTAATTATGCTTTGTACAAGCACGCGTGATACCCGTTGTATCGGCTTCCTGAAACGCATCATTACCAATGAGATGCGTTGGCACCTGGCCTGTCAGACAGACGACGGGCACCGAGTCCATCAAGGCATCGGTCAAACCGGTAACGGCATTTGTTGCCCCCGGACCAGATGTCACCAATACAACACCTACT
Organism: Puniceispirillum sp. (SeqCode); assembly: GCF_965657105.1. Taxonomy (NCBI): domain Bacteria; kingdom Pseudomonadati; phylum Pseudomonadota; class Alphaproteobacteria; order Puniceispirillales (SeqCode); family Puniceispirillaceae (SeqCode); genus Puniceispirillum (SeqCode); species Puniceispirillum sp. (SeqCode). The sequence continues at coordinate 35,209 of NZ_CBFHNB010000012.1, read as the reverse complement.
TTGCCAGTTGAACGTGCGTAACCTTCAGCAGCATGCACAGCGGCCTGCTCGTGGCGCACAAGTATGTGGCGTATCTTATTATTTTTAAACAAAGCATCATAAATAGGTAGAACCGCCCCGCCCGGATAGCCAAAAATCACTTCAACACCCTCATCTTCGAGTGTCTTGAGCAAAATTTCAGCACCAGCCATAGCTTGTGTAGGGGCTTCGGTAGATTTAGGGCTATTCCCAGGGGATGACTTAGCCATCATTTTTTCCTTTAGTGATATCTATCAAACAAACAAAGCTGCCATTTAAGGCAGCGTGAAACAAATTTAGCCTATTATATCGACGCTAAATCATGATTTAGACAATTTATTTTTAAACTCTTTTATTTTTCTTCAAGAAATCCAATGTGATTCAGCTCTTTCTTTATTGATAGGTGCCAGTTTTTTAACGCTAGGTCAACCTATTTTCGCGAAGATTGTTAAAGATATTCTCAAAAAAACTTTCCGAATATTTCTCATTCATCTCAAATTTCGCATTAAAATTATTTCTAAGCCACGTCATCTGACGTTTTGCATAATGCCGACTATCCTGCTTCGCCTGACGAACAGCCTCGGCTTTATCAACATCTCCAGCCAGATATGCCGATAATTGCCTAACCCCAAGCGCTTTCATCACTGGCAAACCCGGATCAAGGTCACGCGCAATCAGCCTTTGAACCTCATCAAGCGCCCCTGCCTCAATCATCATATCAAAACGCGTATTTATCCGTTGGTAAAGAATATCACGAGCTGGCAGTATCTTAATGGTCGTCGCTATGCCCTCAAACGCCCCCTCATGTGGGTCTTGCTGCCATGCACTGATCGGACGGCCTGTCGCCTGAATAACCCCCATGGCGCGAATAAGCCGTTGCGTATCGCCATCATTTAGGCGCTCAGCTGTTATCGGGTCTAATGCCGCCAATACCTGGCGAAATTCAGCTCCCCCTATATCGGCATGAAGCGTGACAGCATTCTCATGAACCGCACGTGGCACCTCGGGAATTGACGCTAACCCGCACAGGCCAGCATTAAGATACATGCCCGTTCCACCGATGATAATTGGTGTTTTTCCGACTTGCCATGCACCTCTCATTTCGGTAGCGGCCATATCCAGCCACATCGCCACTGAGGCTCTTACATTGCCATCAAGCACGCCGTAAAGCCGATGCGGTGCCCGTGCCATGTCTGCGTCTGATGGGCGCGCTGTAACAACCGCAAGATCTTGGTAAAGTTGCATTGAGTCTGCATTTATAATGACACCATCTGTCCGATGCGCCATCTCAATAGCGAGCTTGGACTTGCCCGAAGCGGTTGGCCCTGCAATCATAATATAATGCTTAATCATAAATTTTACCCCAGCACCTTATGGCATATTTTGCAGTGTCGTGATACATCCCAGCATATCTTGGTGATAAATGAAAAACACTGATCCAAACAAAGGCTTGTCATGAATGATGCCCTTATTTTCTCTACCAGCAAGGCGACGACCGCACCAGCACGCGCTGCCGACTGGATTGCGCCTCTATTAGCCACAGAACCAGACATTGATATCGTGAGCGAAGCATCATGGCTAGCCAGGGGTTCTGCGGCCGAAACAATTGTGGCAAATGACAAAGAATTTGATGTCGGCAAACTTCGGGCAGTTGCGGATGACCTAAGCATAGATATTAATATTGTCCCTGCTGAAAATCGGCGCAAACGTCTGTTGATTGCCGACATGGATAGTACGATCATTAATTCAGAATCGCTTGATGATTTAGCACGGCTCGCCGGGCTTGGCGACGACATCGCGCATATCACCGCACAATCAATGGCAGGTCAGATGGATTTTGAAGACGCTGTCGATGCCCGTGTCGCGATGCTTGCTGGCAAACCAGTATCGCTCTTTGATCAGCTGCTTGATGAAATGACACTCACCGCTGGTGCAGTTGCGCTTGTTAAAACCATGCGCGCTAATGGTGCCTTTTGCTATCTTGTATCTGGCGGGTTTGACTTTGCCACATCATATATCGCTGATATGTGCGGGTTTCATGATAATCACGCCAATCATATGAATATATCGTCTGGCCTGATTGAAGGCACCGTCAGAAAGCCCATTCTAGACCGTGACGCAAAGGCAAGCTATCTGGCGCAATATTGCGCTACCCATGACCTGACTATGGCTGATGCCGCCACAATCGGTGATGGTGCTAATGATCTTGCAATGTTAAAGGCCGCTGACTTAGGCGTGGCCTTTCAAGGCAAACCGTTACTTCGCAAGCATATAGACTTGCAACTCAACCATACTGACCTAACCGGATTGCTGTATTTGCAAGGCTATAGTGACAGCGAATTTGTTTCTTGAAGCCAGATAAATATCGCAAACCACAACATTAAAAGGGCGCCACTACAGCGCCCTTTTGTTGATTTTTGAGGAAACAGATTATTCTGCCTTTTCAGCAAAACCAATCTGGACAAATCGTTCACGGCCATCACGTTCAACCAGTATCAGGATTCCTGACTTGCCGCCATTTTCTGCGGCCTTAATATCTTTAGCCAAACCAAGCGCGTTTTCAACACGACGTTGACCATAACGCCGAATGATATCACCTGGGGCAAGACCCTTATCTGCGGCCGGACTTCCTGGCAGCACCTCAACAACAACAACGCCGGTCAACTCAGGATCAATCTCCAGTTCTTCAGCAAGTTTAGCATCAAGATCCTGAACTGACATGCCGAGACTGCCAAAGCTCTGTTTATTTCCCGGTCCGGAGTTTGAATCACTGTCAACAAGTCCAACAAGCTCGGCTTTTTCAAGTTCGCCCAATTCCACCGTGACAGTCATCTTCTTGCCTTGTCGGAACAATTCAACCTTAACTTTCGAGCCTATATCGGTTTCAGCAACAATGCGTGGTAGATCACGCATACGCTCAATAGCCTTGCCGTCAAATTTCAAGATCACATCACCCGGCTCAACACCCGCAAGAAAGGCAGGGCTGTTTTCATTCACCGTTGACACTAAAGCACCTACAGCTTCTTCAAGACCCAAGGATTCGGCAATATCTGTCGTCACTTCTTGAATGAATACACCTAGCCAACCGCGGCGTGTCTTTCCAAATTCGGAAAGCTGGCCAGCAACCCGGCTTGCCAAATTCGACGAAATAGCAAAGCCGATACCAACCGATCCACCCGATTGAGAGAAAATAGCCGTATTTATGCCAATCACTTCACCTTCAACATTGAAAAGTGGACCACCGGAATTTCCACGGTTGATCGAAGCATCAGTCTGAATGAAATCATCATATGGACCATTGCCAATATCACGACCACGCGCCGAGACAATACCTGCTGTCACTGTCCCACCAAGGCCAAACGGATTACCAATTGCCAACACCCAATCACCAACACGCAAGGCATCCGAGTCACCGAATTTGACTGATACAAGCTTTGTATCGCCAGGATCGATTTTCAAGACTGCAATATCGGTCTTCTTGTCCTGACCTAGCACTTTTGCCGTAAAGCTGGTTTCATCAGCTAAAATGACCCGAATCTCTTCGGCATTTTCGATAACATGATGGTTGGTAACAACGATACCTGCATCATCAATGATAAAGCCTGACCCTAATGACTGGGCACGTCTTTGACGATTATTATCACCAAAATTTTTGAAAAATTCTTCAAAAGGTGATCCCGGCGGAAATTGAGGCATTTCCATGCGCTGACCATCATTAACAATGGTCGTGGTCGAAATATTGACCACCGCTGGGGACAAACGCTCAACCTGATCTGCAAAACTATCTGGTCGTTCACTGGCGCCTGCAATTCCTCCAGCAAAGTTGACAGACATAAACATGACGACAAATACCGCTACACCAGGTTTCACATGGTTAACACCTGCATGTGCCAACAACCGCACCAAATTGACTAACATTCTTGATATCTCCTTAATAAATCCCCCATCGATTGATGAGGACATCTTACCGACATCCCCATACAATCAGGATTAACCCACATATAAAGGCTTTAACCGTTAAACTAGGCACACATGATGACCAAAAAATGGCAACATGATGTTAAGAAAACTTAGTTTGCTGACGAACCAGTCAGACCATTCTTGTCCTTGAAGAACCGGAAAAAGCTACTTGTTGGTGATATGACCATTGATGTATCGCTATCCGTCATCGAATTACGATACGCTTCCATTGACCGATAGAAAGCAAAGAAGTCTGCATCCTGGCCAAAGCTATCAGCATAAATGCGGATTGCTTTACTATCTCCGGCACCGCGTGTTTCCTGGGCTTCACGCTTTGCTTCAGAAATAATCACCGTACGAGTCTTTTCGGCATCAGCCCGAATTTTCTGGGCTTCCTCTTCACCTGTAGCACGGAATTCTTTGGCTTCACGTTCACGCTCAGACTTCATCCGGTTAAAGATGTTCTGGCTTGTCGCTTCTGGATAATCAGCCCGGCGCAGCCGCACATCGATAATCTTGATACCAAGAGAGGACACAGACTGGTTCACCTCGTCACCAATAGATCTGGTGATATCATTTCGCTGACCTGTCAGAATAGAGCCTAAAGTTTCGCGGCCAAGAGCCCGGCGAACAGATGAGTCAATGATGGCCTCAAGGCGACCACGCGCACCCAATTCGTTCCGCACAGTCTGGAAGAACAGCAATGGATCTTGAATTTGATAACGGGCGTAAGCGTCAACTTGCAAACGCTTTTGATCCGATAGAATAACTTCTTCAGCATCCTGCGGTATCAAACTCAACACACGCTTTTCGTAATAGACCACGTCCTGAATGAAAGGAAGTTTGAAATTAAGACCTGGCTCTTGGATGGTTCGCTTTGGATCACCAAACTGAATGACAAGTGCTTGCTGAGTTTGATCAACCGTAAAAAGCGATCCGTAGGCAACGATACCCAACACACCTAATATTGTGAGGCTTATAAAACGTAGAGATGCCATTTTAGTTGCCCCCTGATTTTTTGTTTAATTCATTTAGTGGCAAATACGGCACCACGCCGTTGCCAGAGGCATTTTCATCAATGATGATCTTGTCAACATTGCTAAAAATTTCCTCAATCGTTTCGATATATATGCGCTCTTTGGTCACGTCTTTATTCTCCAGATAGGCTTTGTAAACCTGATCAAATCTTGATGCGTCACCTGTTGCGCGATTGACAACTTCGGCCTCATAGGCCTGCGCTTCTGCAACCAATTGCGCTGCTTCACCTCTTGCCCGTGGCACGATATCATTTCTGAACGCATCTGCTTGGTTTTTCAGCTTGTCACGGTCTTGCCTGGCCCGCTGAACTTCGTTGAAGGCATCAATGACGTCTCCTGGCGGATCAACCGCAAGAAGCTGCACATCACGTACACGTACACCAGCACCATATTCATTAAGCAAATCCTGTAATTGCTGACGTGCCTGCACCTGAATTTCTTGACGTCCCTCAGTTAGTACTGTTTGGATCGTCGTTCTGCCAATGATTTCACGCATGACCGCTTCGGCGGCTACTTTGATTGTATCATCGGGTTCAGCAAGATTGAACAAATACTGACCAGCATCTGACACGCGCCAGAAAACCACAAAATCAATATCGACAATATTTTCATCACCGGTAATCATCTGGCTTTCATCAGCAATATCACGACGCGACGAGCTACTGCCACCAACATCACGGAAACCAATCTCGATACGATTGTCACGTGTGACCTCTGGGGTCAGAACAGATTCAACCGGAAACGGTATATGATAGTGCAAGCCCGGTGCTGTGGTGCGAATAAATTCACCAAAGCGCAAAACCACACCCTGCTGTTGCGGGTTAACGCGGTAAAAACCAGTTGCCGCCCAAATACCTGCAAAAATGATAAGAAGAAGGATAAACGAGCGTCCGGAAGATCCGCCCCCCGGAATAACCTTGCGCAAGGCATCACGACCTTGTTGCACCAATTCGTCTATGTCTTGTGGGGGTTTTCCGCCACCGCCACCGCCTTGTCCCCAAGGGCTGCTGCCGCCGCCATTATTTCCACCACTGCCGCCGCCTTGTCCCCAAGGTCCGCCGCTATCATTGCCTTGATTATTCCATGGCATAATATTCTTACTCCGTTTCCAAAATTCACGCCGACTATAAGCTAATCGGGCTTTAATGCCTAATAAACTATAGTTAGCTTGGTAGCATTTACACTGTTTAGCTTGTAAATAGCTAAACAAAGGCATATGTCACCAATCAATAGACAACATATTTGTATGGGAACGGTTATTTTCAAGCATGGCAAACGAATTGAATGATATAAAAATACGAGACGCGCTGTCAAAGATAACAGCGTCCGGTGCAGACACTGACATTGTCACCGCTGGCGCGGTTTCGGGAATCGTTATTAAAGACGGCCATGTTGGATTTTCAATCGAAATCGATCCAAAGGACAAAGACGCTGCGGAACCCTTGAAACGGGCTGCTGAAAAGGCTGTTCTGGCACTTGATGGCGTTTTATCTGCAACCGCTTTATTAACAGCACATCAGGCCGCCCCAACGCAACAAACGGCACCACAAAGCCCTCCACAGGGGGATCACGGAACATTGCAACCTGCAACGCATGTTATTGCTGTTGCGTCAGGTAAAGGCGGTGTTGGCAAATCAACAACAGCAATAAATTTAGCGTTAGCTTTGGCTGAAACAGGCAAGAAGGTTGGCATTCTGGATGCCGATATTTATGGCCCGTCTTTGCCGCGCCTGATCGGGGAAAACCGCAAGCCCGAAAGCGAAGGCAAAAAAATCAAACCTATTGAGGTATGGGGTTTGCAAACCATGTCCATTGGCTATCTTGTAGCCGAAGAAACACCAACAATTTGGCGTGGCCCTATGGTGATGAGCGCGCTGGAACAGATGCTTCGTGACGTGGCGTGGAATGGCCTTGATATTCTGGTCATTGACATGCCACCTGGCACTGGCGATGCCCAACTTTCACTGTCGCAGCGCGCTACACTTGCAGGTGCGGTTATCGTGTCCACACCTCAAGATCTTGCTTTAATTGATGCCCGCAAGGGATTGAATATGTTTAAAAAGGTGAATGTTCCACTTTTGGGTATTGTGGAAAATATGAGCTTCTTTAGCTGTCCGGATTGTGGTAGCCGCCACAATATTTTTGGCCATGGAGGTGCCGCGGCTGAAGCTAAAAAACTTGGCGTACCTTTCCTTGGCGAAGTGCCATTGGAGATGGTTATCCGCGAAACCTCGGATGCTGGCAAACCCATTGTTGCCAGCGCACCGGACAGTCCACATGCCGCGCATTACCGCCAGATTGCCGCCGGCGTTCTGGATGCCCTTGATATAGGCAAGGCCGCAGCCCCGCAGATTATTTTCGAATAGATTATAATCGATTATGCTGTTGTAAGCTGGCGGGGTGCGACTGGACGCGTTAATGTCTGATATTGAAATGCTGGAGACTCAGCATCGGCCTGCATGTCCGCTTCAATGGTTTGGTGCCAGTCAGCCAAATCAAAGTCGGGGAAATAGGCTGGCTCTGCGCCGCCATCCGGTAGCAGATCAACGACTGTCATTTCAATACGAGTGCAATAGTCCAATCCTTGTCGATAAATCTCGCCACCACCAAATAGAATGATGTTGGGCTTGGCGTCTTCATTGGCGTTGATCCAGTCGATTGAAGCAGCGATAGCCGCAGACATATCAGCAACCCTATGCGCACCCTCGGCGGCCCAATCTGGATCACGTGTCATAACGATACTCGCACGCCCAGGCAAAGGCCGGCCAATCGAATCCCAAGTTTTACGCCCCATTATCAGCGGACATCCCATAGTCAGTGCCTTAACGCGCTTCAAATCGTCGCGCAAATGCCATAACAGACCTTTACCATCACCAATGATGCGGTTTTTGGCCATCGCCACAACAGCCGTCATCTGGATAGATGAAATGATAGTTTCAGACATGCAAACTCCTAAACGGCAATCGGCGCGGAAATATGCGCCTGCGCGTGATAATCAACAATTTCAAAGTCTTCAAACTTAAAGCCATCAATATCTTTTGGGCGATTATGAATATGCAGCTTTGGTAATGCGCCCGGAGACCGGGTCAATTGCAAACGCGCCTGATCAAAATGGTTCGCATAGATATGCGCATCACCCAATGTATGTACAAATGTACCGGCTTGCAGATCGCAAATCACTGCGATCATATGTGTTAGCAAGGCATAGGACGCAATATTAAATGGAACGCCCAGAAAAATATCAGCGCTTCGTTGATAGAGTTGGCAAGATAATCGCCCATCAGCCACTTGAAACTGAAACAAACAATGACAGGGCGGTAGAGCCATGTTCGGAATATCCGCCGGATTCCATGCAGACAACATCAGACGACGTGACGTTGGTGTTTCGCGTATCATGCGAATCAATTCGGCAAGCTGGTCAATTTCAGCACCATCAGGCGTTTTCCAGCGTCGCCATTGCTGGCCATAGACAGGTCCAAGATCACCATTCTCATCCGCCCACTCATCCCAGATCGAAACGCCATTTTCCTGCAAATAGCGGATATTGGTATCACCACTAATGAACCAAAGCAATTCATGGATAATAGACTTTAGATGAAGCTTTTTGGTGGTCAGAAGAGGAAAGCCATCGGCAAGATCGAATCGCATCTGATGACCAAAAACAGCTCTTGTGCCTGTCCCCGTACGATCATCACGATCAATACCTTCATCTATAACGCGGGCAAGCAGGTCAAGATATTGTTGCATCAATAAACATCCCTTAATTTGGTGCAGAAGGTATAGCGGCTTGCTTGATAAAGTGCCATGTTCACCCAACAAGGGGCAAGCGCTTTATAACCAATAGCATGCTATAGCAAAACTTAGCTTCCATTGCGTGACTATTAGCCCTATATTGATAATGCTGGTTTACCAGCTATGGCGATAAACGTGCTGTGTAATAAGCAGAGCGGACCCGGGGGCGGTACCCGGCGCCTCCACCATATCAGCTCACCCCTTTGGTTTTATAAAATTGGGTCAATCAGAGCTGATAGCATGGGGGCGAAATAGGATCGACGCATGTAGTAAAGGCAGTATTTTCGTTCGGTATGGTACCCACCGTTATCGGGCCATGTAGTAGTTGCAAATGACAACACTGCTCCGGTAGCAATCGCAGCCTAAGGCAGCGGGAGTAACCGATCTTAAGTCCAGATTGATTGAGCTCAGTCTGGCGGGGTTTGGGGCGCACCTGGCAACAGAAGCGTTCCGCTTAATTTAGGGTAGATCGCAAATACAGCTCGGCTTACTATGGCCTCAACAATTCGAAAAGGCGCCACATATGGAAAATGATGACGGCCAGCATGTCGGTCTAAACTATGAGCTTCTGGTTGAAGACGCATTACGTTCGGTCGTGCGCGGGTCTTTGCTGATTGCTCAAAAAGCTGGCCTACCGGGCGACACGCATTTCTATATCAGCTTCAAAACCGACTATCCGGGAGTCGAACTGGCTGATGATCTTAAAATCAAACACCCCGACATCATGACAATCGTCCTTCAGCATCAATATGCTGATCTAGAAGTTGACGATGACAGTTTTTCCGTCACTTTGTTTTTTGGCGGGAAACCCTCACCGATGATCGTTCCATTTGCATCGGTTACGGGTTTCAATGATCCGTCTGTCGGTTTTGGCCTCCAATTCGGGACACTTGACGAGGATAATGAAGGTCTCGATGATGATGACCTGTCCTCGCCAGATGCCAAGGCTGACAATAGCGAAGAAACCACCGCTGACGTGGTGTCGCTGGACACATTCAGAAACCGTCCCAACTAAACAAAATTCTGTTTATTGTTTTTATTGTTCCGATGGCAACAATGTAACTATTTATCATTCAGGATGTAGATAATGGCTGATTTCGCTTATAGCCCAATGTTTCCAGTGGGTACTGATGACACAGAATATGAATGTATTTCTACGGAACATGTAAAGCTGGTGGAACTTGACGGTGACACCTTCCTCCGCGTTGATCCGGCGGCGCTTACCCTTTTAGCCGAACATGCCATGCGTGATATCTCGCATTTATTACGGAGCAGTCATCTTGGTCAGCTTGCCGCCATTCTAGATGATCCCGAAGCCAGTCGGAATGATCGCTTTGTCGCCCTTGAGATGTTAAAAAATGCTGTTGTAGCGGCAGATGGCCTTTTGCCAATGTGTCAGGATACCGGCACAGCCATTGTCAGCGGTTATCGTGGTGATCACGTTCTGGTTGATGGTGACGATGGCGAAGCTTTGTCACGCGGCATTTATAATACCTATCAAACTAGTAATTTGCGCTACTCACAACTAACTGCACATAGCATGTTTGAAGAAAGCAATACGGCCACAAATCTGCCAGCGCAGATCGATATAAGTGCTGGCAAAGGGCTGGAATATAAATTTGCCTTCATTCAAAAAGGTGGTGGTTCAGCGAATAAAACATTCCTGCACCAGAAAACCAAAGCTGTTTTGAATCCTGACAGCCTGCGCGAATTTATCCGCACCGCGATATTGGAATTAGGCACATCGGCCTGTCCACCCTATCATCTGGCTGTTGTGATTGGCGGCACGTCTGCTGAATTGACAATGAAAACTGTTAAAATGGCGTCAATCCGTTCTTTAGACGCCCTACCCACATCCGGCAATGATCTTGGCCATGCTTGGCGTGATACAGAATGGGAAGCAGAAATCCTGAACATCACACGCGAGCTGGGCATTGGTGCCCAGTTTGGCGGCAAATATTACTGTCATGATGTGCGGGTCATTCGCTTGCCGCGGCATGGAGCATCCTGTCCGATTGGTATTGGCGTTTCCTGCTCGGCTGATCGCCAAGCACTAGCAAAGATCAATGCAGATGGTCTGTTTATCGAAAAGCTTGAACGGGATCCTGCAAAGTTTTTACCTGATGTCGAAATGGATGCCGCAACTGATGTTGTCACGATAGATCTGAACCAACCAATGGCAGACATTCTGGCAAGCTTATCCAAACATCCGGTTGAAACGCGCTTATCACTCACAGGCCCGTTGATTGTTGCCCGTGATATTGCGCATGCAAAATTGCTTGAGCGCTTAAACGAAGACGGCACATTACCAGACTATATTAAAAACCATCCTGTCTATTATGCCGGACCGGCTAAAACGCCAGCTGGCATGCCTTCGGGATCATTCGGGCCAACCACCGCAGGACGCATGGATTCCTATGTCGAGACGTTCCAGAAAGCTGGTGGCTCTATGGTGATGCTTGCAAAAGGCAACCGGTCACGTCAGGTGCGCGAAGCCTGTAAAAAATATGGTGGTTTTTATCTTGGCTCTATTGGCGGTGCTGCGGCCAAACTCGCCCTTGAATCGATCAAAAAGGTTGAAGTTCTGGAATATCCTGAACTAGGTATGGAAGCCGTATGGCGGATTGAAGTCGAAAACTTCCCAGCTTTCATTATCACTGATGATAAAGGCAATGACTTTTTCGATATCGACTAATGCGTCATATCAGGGCTTTGGCCCTCCGCTTGCCCAGTCGATAAACTGAACGGTATGGCGCACGGGCAAATCAGTGTCATTGAGTTGGGCAATACAGCCAATATTACCAGCTGCCACATAATCTGCACCAATTTTGACAAGGCTGTCCTTTTTTCGCGCTTTCAAATTATCAGCCATATCTGGCTGTAAAATATTGTAAACACCTGCAGACCCGCAACAAAGATGGCCATTCACCGGCTGGCGCACGTCAAAGCCAGCGCGCCGCAGAAGGCTTTGTGGCACATCATGGATTTTTTGACCATGTTGCAGTGAACAGGCGGAATGATAGGCAATAACAGGTTTGACCCCACCTTCAACCGGCTTGATTATGTCATCGAGACCAATGTCATCTATAATTTCCGAAACATCTTTGCAAAGTGCTGATATATGCTTTGCTTTCGCCGCATAGGCAGGATCATCAGCCATCACATGGCCATAATCCTTGACCATCGTTCCACAACCAGAAGCGTTGGCAATAATGGCATCTACACCTTGACCATTGATCTCTTCATCCCACGCATCGATCGCCAGACGAACCGTTTTCATCGCAGACGCGGTTTCACCAATATGATGCGTCAGCGCCCCACAGCAATGTGCCTGCGCGCGCACCACCACCTCAACACCAAGCCGGTTCAAAACGCGGATTGTGCTGCGGTTAATATCTGGATCCAGCGCCCGTTGCGCACAACCCGCCAGCAACACGACACGCTTAATCGGCTGGCGCTTATTTGCTGGAAAAATTTCATTTTGCGATCCAATCGCGTCTAATTTTGGCAGGGTTCGGGGTAATTTATTCAATGCCGCCTGAAGTTGGCGTGGCATGAGCGGTGCAAAAAGACGCCCCAGACCCGCAAAACGCATCATCATATGAAAACGACCCGCATAGGGAATGGTCATGCCAAGCATCCGGCGCATTAGTTTATCACCAAGCCCCCGCGGGGCAACCACGTCGATTCTTTCGCGGCCTATATCAAGCAGATGGACATAATCAACACCCGAAGGACAAGTTGTCATACAGGACTGGCATCCAAGGCAACGATCAAGATGATGCCGGGTATCTTTTGATACGGTGTCTGGCGATTCCAATAATTCACGCATCAACCAGATACGTCCACGCGGGCTATCGCGCTCGTCACCTGTTTCTACAAATGTCGGGCAGGTTGCCGTGCAAAAGCCGCAATGCACACATTTGCGCAAAATATCATTGGCTTCTTTAATTTTTGGATCACTAAGCTGTTCAAGCGAAAAGTGCGTTTGCAAGACATTAACCTTTCTTAAATGCCGTCATGCATGCGGCCAAAATTCAATACAGATTTTGGATCAAAGGCCGCTTTTACACGTTTATGTAATTCAAACATTGGCGCTGCCAATGGGTGAAATGGCGGGATGTGATTGTTGCCCTCTCCATTCTTGCCCTTCCCATTCTTGGCCTTCCCGCTATCTTTCATCAACATTGCAAATCCGTCAGCGCCTAATGCCGTTCGGACGGCAACACCAAAATCTGCATCAGACGCGCCTGATAACCAGATAAGCCCACCAGCCCAGTCAGCATAGAACGCAAATTCAACCTGTTGGCCTAGTTTATCAAGAAACTCTGCCGCTAGAGATGGTGGGCAGGACACTTTCCATACATCAGCTTTGGTGCCAGAAAGCAGATCAACATCACGAATTTTTTGCCATAGATTTTTAGATTTATCATGCGCCAGCTTTTCGCCCGTTGAATTGGCATTCAAAAGATGCGTTGCACGGTCATTTACCGATACGGCAATACCTTCAAGGCGGATCACAATAATCATGGGCGCATTCATATCTATTCCCGCGCTTTTGGCAAGATCACGCGGCAGAATAGCTGCTGATCCTGGTTCATGCGGTGTCGCAAATATATCAGCAATCATCTTGGTCGCGCTGGCCATATCGTCAGCAGGAAACAAAAGCGAAAGGCTGGTTTCTGGACGCGGTAGGGTTTTGAGGGTTATTTCATCAACCACCGCCAATGTGCCAAAAGAACCACAAATCAGCTTTGATAGGTCATAGCCTGTCACATTCTTGACAACTTTGCCGCCCGACTTGAACAATTCACCACGACCTGACACAGCTTCAAAGCCAAGCATGAAATCACGCGCTGCCCCTGCTGTCAGCCGCCGCGGCCCTGATAGGTTTGCCACCATCACCCCACCAATGGTACCCGCATCGCCAGCTCCCAGAAACCTGCCATAATCCGGCGCATCAAAAGCCAGCATCTGGTTGGCATTCTCAAGCAAAGCTTCAACGTCACCCAAGGGGGTTCCCGCACGCAATGTCAGAATCAGTTCTTCGGGTTGATAATCAACAACACCCGACATCTTAGCAACATCAAGAACGCCATCATAAGTACCCATGCGCCCCAGGGTTTTTTTTGTGCCCATAGCACGCACCTCTAGGCGCATCTCATCAGCGATCGCCGCGTTAATGATGTCGCTTACATCGGCAAGGCTATGCGCTGATGTCGTTGCTAATGAATTAGCCATGAACCTTATCTCACTTAGCTGGGTCTCACTTAGCTGGGTCTCACTTAGCTGGGACTCACTTAACTGGGTCTCGCCTAACTGGGTCTGTTGGGCAAATTTGTATCAAAATCTAGAATCTAGGGATATCGGCATGTGGCATCTTGCCTTTATGGACATGGAGTCTGCCAAGTTCAGCACAGCGATGAAGATGCGGAAACACTTTGCCAGGATTGAGCAAGTGATCGGCGTCAAAGGCACATTTTAGACGCTGTTGTTGCTTCATATCATCTTCGGTGAACTGGATACCCATCAGATCGCGTTTTTCAATGCCGACACCATGCTCACCTGTCAAGACACCACCCATCTCAACACAGGCGCGCAAGATATCACCACCAAAATCCTCTGCGCGTTCAAGCTCACCTGGTTCATTCGCATCAAAAAGAATGAGTGGATGAAGATTCCCGTCACCGGCATGAAATACATTGGCAACACGAAGTCCATATTTCTGGCTGAGTGACGCCATCCGGATCATCATATCGGGCAAGCGCCGACGTGGGATCGTGCCATCCATACACATATAATCTGGCGATATACGCCCAACCGCAGGAAACGCCGATTTACGTCCAGCCCAAAAAAGGGTGCGTTCTTCTTCAGATTGACTGACCTTTATTGACGATGCGCCAGCATGTTTCATTATCACTTCAACCCGGTCTATCAACGTATCAACCTCAACCTCCGGCCCATCAAGCTCGACAATGATCAAAGCAGCAGCTGAACGTGGATATCCGGCATTGGCAAAATCTTCTGCCGCATTAATGGCCAAACCATCCATCATTTCCATACCAGCTGGGATAATACCAGCGCCAATAACATCACCAACAGCCTTGCCAGCAGACTCAGTATCATCAAAGCCAACAAGCAAAGCCCGGCGCGTGGCAGGCTTTTGTAGAATGCGCAACGTTACTTCGGATACAATGCCAAGCAAACCTTCCGAGCCAGTCATGATGCCCATCAGATCATAATCACCAGCATCCAGATGTTTGCCGCCAAGACGCAGAATTTCTCCTTCAATCGTCACTATTTCAATGCCAAGCAGATTGTTGGTTGTCAGGCCATATTTCAAACAATGAACGCCACCCGAATTTTCGGCAACATTTCCACCAACCGAACAGGCAATCTGGCTAGACGGATCAGGCGCGTAATAGAACCCCTGATCCTCTACCGCATTGGTAATCGCTAGATTGGTTACCCCTGGCTGAGCAACTACACAGCGATTATCAAAATCAATATCTAGAATTTTATTGAATTTTCCCAGACCTAGAAGAACCGCGTCAGCTAAAGGCAAAGCCCCGCCTGAAAGAGACGTGCCTGCACCACGCGGCACCACCTTTACGCCATTCTGGTGACACCATTTCATCACGGCAGCGATCTGCGCAACAGTTTCAGGCAAAACAACAGCAAGTGGAAGCTGGCGATAGGCAGACAGACCATCAGAATCGAAGGCACGCATGCTCTCTACCGAGTCAATCACGCATTCAGCCGAAATAATCGTACGTAACGTAGCGCAAATTTCATCGCGCCTTTCAATCACATCATGATCAGGTTCAGGCATATGCATTTTCCGCACTCCTTATGCAAACGTAATATGTGCTTCTATAGCGCACTATCCCATTACAATATAAAACCCATCCCCCATTGATAGATTATATTTTGGACTGATTAGACAGATTTTTCAATTTTTTCAGATGATTATTTCAAACAAAAACGGCCAGGTTTCCCCAGCCGCATCGTTAACTCCAAAAAGAGAGAATCTGATTAACCCTGACGCGCCTTTAGACGTGGGTTCTTTTTATTGATAACATAAAGCCGACCGCGACGACGCACGACCTGACAATTGCGATCACGAGACTTCAATGTCTTTAGCGAACTTGCGACTTTCATAATCCTAGACTCCGATTTTGACAACTATATCAGCTGTCTTTCTTATGGTTTAGAGCGCTATAAACAATTAAGCGCAACGCTAGACCCTTTAAAACTCAATTGGCGCGGAAATTAACACCTGACTATCAATAGGTCAATGCCCTAAACAGCAGATTGAACAGTTGTTTTCACATACGCCTAGTTAAGCTGAACGACCAGTGATCTGTCTTCCTGCACGCCCGATACACCGTCGTAATCTAAAATATCTGCCGCTTTAGGTGTTGTCATATCATTAGCGGCAAATACATTATCAAGCATAACAAGCGTTTCAATATCTATACCCGTATGCGCTGCCTGCCTATAAATTAATTGAACACGCTTTAGAACCTGCTCGGCACAAAGATCAGACTTTGCGATGATGAGCGCTTGGTTTATCTGATCGGGTGATAACCCACGCAACCCTTGGGCGGTTCTCTCAACAGCACTACTAACAATATCAATAATTTGCGGTTTAGATTTTGCCTTTAATTGGGTAATGGGAATATAAGTCACAACAGCGCCAGTTTTTATATATAAATCACGCCCGCCAATATCAGAAGATT
Organism: Puniceispirillum sp. (SeqCode); assembly: GCF_965657105.1. Taxonomy (NCBI): domain Bacteria; kingdom Pseudomonadati; phylum Pseudomonadota; class Alphaproteobacteria; order Puniceispirillales (SeqCode); family Puniceispirillaceae (SeqCode); genus Puniceispirillum (SeqCode); species Puniceispirillum sp. (SeqCode). Next base: position 18,660 of record NZ_CBFHNB010000012.1, on the reverse strand, counting down.
CAGCAACATCTAGATATCCAAACGACATGATCGCAACAGCTATTGCGAACATGCTTGATCGCACCCTACTGGTTTGCTTTTTAAATGATCTTATAGCCAGACCAAAATCAGCATTGCTAATCCGTTCCATTGCCTTAAACAAGCTTAATTTAGCCATCGTCAATCTCCATAACTCAGACTTTTCTGAGTAATAGAATTAACGATTTTTGCGAAGTATTTTATAATTTTGACAACTTTATGAGGCGTTATTATGGCCTCATTCTGGGCAGCCTATCAAAACTCAATCGAGCACACACGCAACGCCCGTTCCTTGCAGGCCGCAATACCCGTTAGGCACCTTATGTAAATATTGCTGATGAAAATCCTCAGCATAATAGAATGGCGGTGCCAGCCTGATTTCTGTGGTGATTTCGCTATTACCCGATGCTTTTAACGCCTGTCCATAGGCCTTTGCCGATTCCCGAACAACAGCTAATTGTGCCGCATCATCAGCATAAATGGCCGAGCGATATTGCGTGCCAATATCATTACCTTGGCGATAACCCTGAGTTGGGTCATGGGCTTCCCAGAAAATCTTCAATAAATATGTTACATCAACAATCGCTGGATCAAACACGACAAGCACAACTTCGCTGTGACCAGTTTGACCTGAACAAACCTCGTCATATGTTGCATTAGGTGTTTTGCCACCCGCATAGCCAACAGCCGTTGAATAGACGCCATCAATGACCCAGAACAGACGCTCAGCGCCCCAGAAACAGCCAAGGCCAAAGATAATTTGCTGAAGATGCGCGGGGAATGGCGCTATTGTCGGTGTGCCAAGCACACAATGCGGTTCACCCGTAAAAACCGGATTAGATCGACCAGGCAAAGCTTCCGGGTCTTCAGGCAAGCGCGATTTGAAAGGATTCTGAAATAACATAATATCTCCGCAAACTTATATGGTCATGTGGGTTGTTTCACCCCGTAATCATAACGCACCACTAGTTAATTCTTAACGCTTCAACGCCTGGCAATGTCTTGCCTTCAAGCCATTCCAGAAACGCACCACCAGCCGTTGATATATAACTGAATTGGTCACTGACACCAGCATTTGCAAGTGCCGCCAATGTATCACCACCGCCAGCCACGCTCATCATACTGCCGCCTGCTGATCGAATCCCAACAGCTTTTGCGATAGCATTTGTAGCTGTATCGAAAGGCGGTATTTCAAAAGCACCCATTGGGCCGTTCCAGACAACCGTGCTACAAGTCGCCAGAAATGCAATCGCCGACGCTATCGATTTTGGCCCCGCATCCAGAATCATATCACCATCTTCGATAGTATCGATGCTGGCAATACGATGCGCCGCCCCAGCTTTAAATTCGCCAGCTACTAGAGCGTCATCAGGCAAAATGAGTTTACAGTTACTTTCTTCGGCACGCTTTATAATGGCACTGGCTATATCAACCATATCGGGTTCGGCCAGAGACGCCCCAATAGAAAATCCCTTGGCAAGCAAAAATGTATTTGCCATGCCACCACCCAGAATGAGTCCGTCCACCTTTGTCACAAGATTATTGAGCACATCGAGCTTAGTGGACACTTTGGCGCCACCAACAAGGGCTGCCACAGGTCTTTTTGGATTAGCAAGCGCCGATTCCAATGCTGTTAATTCAGCTCCCAACGCCCGCCCAGCCGCTGCCTTCATCATTTTTGGCAGGGCCTCAACCGACGCATGCGCCCGATGCGTGCATGAAAAAGCATCGCCAACATATATGTCGCCAAGTGCCGCAAGTGCGGCCGCGAAATCGGCGTCATTTGCCTCTTCACCGGGGAAAAAACGTAAATTTTCCATCATCAATATCTGCCCAGACTTTAAGCCAGCAGCAGCTGTTTTGCCGCCAGCACCTATCACATCAGACTCGATTGTCACCCGCTTACCAATAAGCTTGGCCATACAATCTGCTATCGGTTGCACCGAAAATTCAGGCATCACTTTGCCTTTAGGTCGGCCAAAATGGGTCAAAATGATCACCGCGGCTCCCGCCGCCAGCATATCCTTTAGTCCGGGTAGAATGCGTCTTATGCGCGTATCTTCACTGACCTTACCATCCTGAACCGGCACATTGAGATCAAGGCGAAGAAGTACGCGCTTTCCTTTTACATCAAGCTCATCAGCGAATAAAAAGGGGGCTGTCATAATCTGTCTCCATTTGAGTCGTCCTGCCAATAACACATTACCAGTAACATATTATGTGTGGTTTAGAGGCGATTTATCTTGGTCAAATATGGCAGAATCAATATAACCATCTTAACCTGAATGTGATCATAGCAAGCAAGCAACCACTTCAACATTTCACATTTTTATTTATAGAAGCACTACTTAGTAAACGATTTGTCGAAAAGCAGAAACCTAGATTTTTGATTATTCTATTTTAGCTTCTTAGCGCACATATGCCGATTCTATCCTAATCTAATGGAAAATAATTTATGTTATCTAGTGTAAGCCATTTTATAGGACGTTTGTTCCGACTTTTTCCAAACGTTATGCATATCAAGACAAAACATGTCGAAGCCAAATATTTTGTTCCCTATTTCAGCCATTACGTAGCTCAGGACTTGACTCAGATGGCAGCGGGAAACCGCGAGCCCGAGCTTTATAAATGGATTGATAATTTACCCGCAAATTCGGTTTTTTTTGATGTCGGCACCAACTATGGACAGGAAAGCGTTTGGGCCTCATCACTCAAAGATAAAAACATCACCGTTGTCGGGTTTGATTGCGGACTTTTAGGCGCACATTTTTGCGCTCTCAATAGCGTCTTGAATGATAATAGCTTTTCCTTTGTTTTTGCTGCTATTGGTGCCAAATCTGGTGATTTAGTTGATATAGAAGTTAATTCTGACACGCATATTCGAGGCCTGCACAAAAAAAACGTCCCTTATACCTATCAAGTGCCAAGCATAGCGCTTGATGATTTTGTAAGACATCGTGAAATTGTGCCTACACATTTGAAAATTGATGTTGATGGCGCTGAGGTCGGAGTTTTACAAGGCGCTCAAAAATTACTTGGAAATGAGATTCTACGTGATATTTTCATAGAAATAGAACGAGAAAACCTTCATCTCATTGACACGCTTGAATCGCATGGATTTGTGATCAAATGGTCCCGAGAAAATAAACAGAACATTGAGTATATTTTGACGAAGCCATAACGCCGTCTAACCATATGAGTTAAACCCAAATATTATTTTCGCCTAAATATAATAAAATGCTACATTAGTAAGATATTTTTAACTGTGTCGATGTCGTTGGGCATTGTGCGCAATATATCAAGTAGCGTTTTATGATTGCTGACAATGCTCACATTTCGGATTCAAAACCTGCATTCGGGCATAGTATCGGTTTTGTTGCTGGCGGGATTGGCGACCAGATTTATCATCTAACCCAGCTACGCACCCTTGCGTCAGCAACTAAGGATGGGGTGATAGATGTTGCCTGCATTCATCCAGGCCCCATAGGGCAGCTTCTGGCTAACAGCCCGTGGGTTGGCAAGATTATTGATGCAAGACCTCTTCGGCGCTATGTGCCTTCCATTCGCGGTCAAGCAGCCGTGAATGACATAAAACAACAAGCCTATGACACCGCTATTTTTATGCATCGCTCAACCAGTTTCAAAATAGCCGCCATGGCCGCTGGCATCAGCTATCGTGTTGGTTTGTATGGCCATTGGATTGATCGCGTCATATTGCATCAACGATTTCATGACACTAAAGGCACCCGCAGTGATGTATGGGGGCACCGCCCCTTTATCGGCGCGATCGATGATTTTATTGCTTCACGTGGTCTGACTCTGGATGAAATAACGCCAACCATTCTGCCCTCAAAGCTGGCGTTGGCTGAAGCTGACAAGATGCTGGCACCGTTATCGGGGCCTATCATAATTCTGAATCTATTCGCCGCTGATCCCATGCGCCGCTGGTCCATAAGCGCGGCATTAGAAACAGTTTTGCATCTGGCTGAAGCAACTGGTGGCACATTTATCTTAAATGCAGGGCCAGACGCCCGTGCCTATCACGAAGAATGTATGACACAGTGGCAGGCCATGACCGCCGACAAAAGCCATAAAATACAAACTGCATTGATGAACAGTTTGGCGCATAATCCATCTATGGCAAAAGATGTGGCACTATATCATCGTGCTGACTTTTATGTTGGGGTGGATTCATTCACCGCCAACCTTGCCCTTAATTGCAATTTGCCTGCTTTGATTCTATTTGCCCGCGAAAGCAATATTTTGCGCTATCGGTCTATAAGCCAAGCAGTTGCAGCACCCGATGATGACGACATTAGCTCTATCCCAACTGAAAAAATCATCATGGCATTCGACAAACTATCAAAGATTACGAATCTAGGCTCTTTATCTAGCTAACGGTCTCATTACGACTATAATCTTCATAGGATTTTTCTTCGATAATTGTCGAACCCGTGGCCACATTGATAAGTTTCTTGATATGCGCACGCTGATCGTTTGTCACATATACAGCCCGGGCAAGTTCGATAAATCGAGGGCCAAAATCACCTTTGGATTCTTCTATTCGGATATCATCTTCGATATCCCACAGCGCTTTGTTAATCGACTTCAACTGGTCAATCAAATCGACCATATGATCGGTTAAAAAAGTCTCACCCGAAACCAGCGGCCGCAAATGCGCTAACTCTGATTCGACATTGGCTAATTTCGCAGCGTCTTTGATATTTTCCAGTTTAATTTCCAGGATGGTGATCTTATCTAGCACTTCACCAACTGACATAGGCACATTGAGCAACACGACACTAACCTTTCGCCGTTATTTTAATCGCCGCATCTTATCTGATTTGCAGATAGGTGCAAATCAATAGCAGCAAAACCATATCCAAATATTACGCCGCCTACTTGTCAGAGGTTCGATAATAGATGTAAATGGTGCTTATTCAGTATATTTGACATGCACCAAAAAAATCCAATTACAAACGCAGATCCCATGCCCGACAAAGCCGTAACATCATCCAAAGACGAGTTCTGGCTCGGTGTGCGTGACGAACTGCCAATGATGCTTGGCGTTATTCCCTTTGGGCTTGTTTTTGGGGTGCTAGGTGTTACCAGCGGATTAACGCCATTGCAGACAATCATGATGTCATCCATTTTGTTTGGCGGTGCCAGTCAGGTGGTCTTTGTCCAACTATGGGCAAGCAATATTCCAGCCTTGGTAGTGGGCGGTTCCGTAAGCGTGATCAATCTACGCCATGCACTCTACAGCGCGTCAATGGCCTCCTATCTGAGGCCTCTTCCCCTACGGTGGCGGGTTATTCTGGGCTATTTGCTCACTGACGAAGCCTATGCGCTCTCAATCCGGCGCTTTATGAATAAGCCCTATAGTCCAAATCAGCATTTCCATCTGCTTGGCGCTGGCCTGACATTATGGATTAGCTGGCAATGTGCAACCATCACAGGCGTTTTAGCGGGCACATCAATTCCACCTGAATGGGCGCTTGGTTTTGCCATTCCTCTGACATTCATCGCCATAGTAGCCCCCGCCATTACGTCTCGAGCTGATCTGACGGCCTGCATCACCGCTGGAACCATCGCCATTACAGGTCAAGATTTACCTTTCAAAATATGGATTGTTCTGGCGGCCATAGGCGGGATTGCGGCTGGCTGGAGCGTCAAAACTGTAACGCGGCGCTTGCGAAAACAGGATGCCGGAGATACGTCATGATCTGGCTTGTCATCATCGCTACAGGACTGATTAACTTTGCCACACGATTTAGCATGTTCTCGGGCTATTCTCCCAAACAATTACCAAGCTGGCTCGAAGATGCGCTTAGTTTTGTACCAATAGCCGTGTTAACTGCAATCATCGCACCGGCGGTGCTGTTCAACGATGCTGGCATGATCTCGATTGTCGATAATACACGTTTTTATGCGGCGCTTGTGGCCATAGTCATTGCCCTGATTACACGTTCGGTTTTGGCCACGATTTCGACAGGCCTGATGGTATTATGGACACTGACCTATTTCGGTTTCTAGGTTTTAAACAGCTCTGGCCTTTAGCAGTGGCCTGCACATCACTGGTTGAAACAAACTGTAATATGGGAAAAATTGTGAAACCATTAAACGCCCGCGGGATTATCCACATCATTGCCCATTTCGGCAAGGTCTTGGTAACGATCACCAATGCGATGATGCGGGCGTCCATTCGTAGCACCGCCAAGTGCTACCAGAATTTCATCCGGTCCCGGCGCATCACCAATGGCAAATTGCAAAGTCAAATAATGTGACCGTCGTCCCACATCTACCTTATCCATCATCGGAATGGTAATCGCGGTATTGGCTGGGCCGCGAAGATTGGTAAAGCTTAGATATGATTTCGCCCCTACCGCCTCACGATAGAAATTGCCAAAGCGTAGGGTATGGGTCACGCCAGACGCATGTTCAATCTCACCATTCATTCCCACAATTGCCGCCTTGCCATAAGCCTGTATCTGATCACCGCCACCTGCCATTTCAACAACACGCGCACTAAGCATCTCTCCAATCACTGGGGCTATCGCCTGAATACCGGGGCGCAAATCATCAACGAAATGCCCTGCCCATGGATTTGTGAATACGACCGCTGCCGCAAACATACGCCATGGTTCAGGCGCTTTTTTAAATCCCTCAATAAACGTTGTGTCTTCATAGGTGACAATTTTACGGATTTCGGGTTTACGGATTTCGGGCGTGATACTGTTATTGGACATGGTGAACCTATCAAATATGTGAATTGCAGATTTTAAGTTTGTTCAAACGGCCTAGTGATTGCCCGTATTATTTCAACGACGTACTTTTGGCATATGCGTCACATTTTTCAGCCAGAATAACATCAAGATTGCTGATGCCGCCTTCGGAATGCGTTGTCCATCTCATCTGTACCTTGTTATAGACATTTGACCATTCAGGATGATGATCCATTTTATCAGCCGCCAACGCAACCCGTGTCATAAACCCAAAAGCCGCATTGAAATCGGTAAATTGAAACGTTTTTTCAAGACCTATATGATCATCACTTATACGCCAGTCATCAAGCGCACCTAATGCCTTTTCAATAGCGTCCTGATTTAATTTTTCAACTTTTAGAGCCATAGAAAGCTCTCCCTTCATTCGGTGAACGCCACATGATAGTCAATGAGCGGGGCGATGTGACCGTGCAAAATAGCACCTCTATTCACATACCTTTTTCATGGGTATAATATCAATATGAAAAAACAGCTTTTGATTATTGCCCATGCACCGTCGGACAATACGGCAGCGTTAGCGCGCGCCTCTTTTGATGCCGCAAATGACTATGACACACATGATCTTAACGTCAGGCTTTTATCCCCCTTTGATGTCCAAACCGAAGACGTAATAAAAGCCGACGGCGTTATTATTGGCACAACCGAAAATATTGGTTACATGGCGGGGGCAACCAAAGACATGTTTGATCGATGCTATAATGACTGGATAGATATAAGTGCTGGCAAAGCTGTTGGGCTTTACATTCGCGCTGGCCTTGACGGCACCGCAACCACACATGCGTTAAACAGTATTCTCAATGGTTTGAGATGGCGAATGATGGCACCGCCATTGGTTCTGCATGGCACTTGGAATTCAGCTTTTATCGATGAGGTTGCCGAATTATCATTGGGTATGGCTGCTGGTATAGATGCCGGAATTTTCTAGCCACACATAATTAATGCGAATGCTTTTTCTTGGTTTTGGGATCAGTTGACATGCCACCAATATCGGCAGGTTTCTTGACCATAGCATGCTGTTTTTGCGCACCTGCCTGTTCAAAAACAAGCGTGACTGACAATGTCTGTCCAACAGCCAGCGTATCTTTTAACCCCATGAACATCAAATGCAGACCACCAGGTTCTAAAGCCACATTACCATGCGCAGGCACTTCAACGCCGCCCATGAGATGCCGCATTTTTGCAATTCCATCGACATTGGTCATTTCGTGGATCATTGATCTTTCGGCAAAGTCGGCTTTTACAGCTATAAGGCGATCAGCTTTCATCCCATGATTGGCAATCGTTAGATACCCCGCCGTTGCCGACATGCCAGGCGCAGTGGCACGAATGTCAATGTCACTTATCACCAATGTTCCAACCTGCATGTCTGCATGGGCCATTTGCATGTCAAAGACCGAAACGAATAACAACACAAAGAATCGGCAGAAATACCGTGGCAAAAAAATAGTATCCAAGCTGGGCATGTTTTGACCTCTTATAGACGATAATTATTGCAGATTAAGAGATTTGACGTCGGCAATGGTTTGCAGTCCAAGTTGCGCCATGACATCACGCACTTCTTCAAGCAAAATCTCTGCGGCATGATCACCACCTTTTTTACCCAAAGCGGCGACTGCATACATAAAGGCACGACCAATCATTACAAAATCTGCGCCCATTGCCAGCGCGCGAACAACATCAAGACCTGATTGAATGCCGCTATCAACAATCAACGGTATATCATCGCCAACGACGGCACGAATGCCAGCAAGCTGGGCAAGAGGCTGTGGTGCGGCATCAAGCTGTCTGCCACCATGGTTTGAAATAACAAGCGCATCGACACCCATTTTCACAGCGCGCGCCGCATCCTGACCATGCAAAATACCTTTAAGAATGAGCTTGCCTTCCCATTCGGCGCGTATGTCAGCCAGATAGTCCCAATCAAGCGAGCCGTTTAGCTGTTCGCCAATAAATTTGGTTATACCCATCGCGCCATCATTTTTGGCATAAGGTTCCATATTGCGGAACCGCGCACCTCCATTCAGCAAAGTACGAATTGCCCATTCAGGACGCATCATGCTTTGCCACACAACCTGTGGGCTAAAACTCGAATTACCTCGACTACCCAGCGGCGCACCAGCAATCCGCATACGTTCACGGCGGCTTGGTGAAGGCACATCGGCAGTCAAAACAATATTCTCAACGCCGCACGCCCGAGCCCGGCTCAGAAGATCTTTCATCAATTCACGATTGCGCGGGGCATAGAGCTGAAACCATGTCATATCGTCAGCTACTTTACTCACACGTTCAACCGAGTCGCTCGCGACAGTGCTAAGCGCATAGGGAAAGCCGTTGCGCTTTGCCGTTGCGCCCAAAATCTGTTCAGCACCTGGCCAGATCAGCGAGGCAAGGCCAATTGGTGCCACACCAAAAGGTGCCTGATAGGTTTTGTCAAACAATGTAGTGCTGATATCAGCATCAATCCGACCACGCAAAAATTGAGGTGTGAGTTGAATAGAATCGAGATAGGCACGGTTTTCATCGCGCGTCGTATCATGCCCTGTACCTGAGTCCAGATAGGCAAAAACAAATTTGGGAATACGTCGCGATGCGACTGGGCGCAGATCGCTTAACCGTGGATAACGATTCATTAAGTCCATAAAAACCTCTGGAGCAAATGCTCACAATAACAAGAGACATTCTTTTACGCTTTTATTTTTGGGTTTTCAAATATGCGATCACATTTTGAATGTCTGCATCCTTCTTCAGACCTGCAAACGCCATTTTCGAGCCTTTGAGAAATTTTTTAGGGGCCCTTAAATAGGCCGTTAAAGTGGCCTCATCCCAGATAAGCCCGGACTCACGCATCGCCTTGGAATATTTATACCCATCTATCGAACCGGCTTTACGCCCAATGATATTGACGAGATGCGGGCCGGTCTTATTTTTGCCTTTGTCAGCATAGTGGCAGGCTTTACAGCGCTTAAACACTTTTTCGCCATTAGCAACATCAGCAGCTATAGCCGTTCCCCCCCAAAAACAGAGTGCGATAGTTAATACCAGTTGAGACAAAACTTTAGGTAACCGCATGGAAACGATCCTTTATCTGAAACATGCCGCACGCTTATTCTGAGCGTTGATGAAGCTTAATTAACATGAATGATATAACAATGCTCTCGCTTGAATTTCAACAGCAAGCTCTTTCATGCGCCATCATGCCGCTATTTTGAAGGGGTGAATATCTTGCCAAAACTGGCGTTTAGGCATACCAATGCCCATATTCTTTTGATGGAATTAATCAGGGGCTTTTGATGATACCAAAGCGCAAAAGATTGTTAATTATTGCGTCATACGCCGCTTTGCTAGGGGTTGTTGTGACCCTTACGCTGACAGCATTGCAAGATAATATCGTTTTTTTCTACACACCCAAAGAGATTGCTGAAACAAATCTTGGCCGTGATCAGCAATTGCGTCTTGGCGGCATGGTGAAAAACGGCAGTCTCGATATTGTAGGTCTAGACTCAAAATTTGTTGTCACTGACGGGGAATATGACATAGCGGTCACATATGGTAATGCGTTGCCAAGCCTGTTTCGCGAAGGCCAAGGTGTTGTCGCCGAAGGGCGCATTATTGATGGGGTATTCATGGCCGATAATGTTCTTGCTAAACATGATGAAAACTACATGCCTGCCGATGTTGCCGAAAAATTGAAAGAACAGGGCGTATGGCAAGGTAGTGAAATGGAAACAGGTGACGCACAATGATCGCTGAAGCTGGGCATCTTTTTCTGATTATAGCGTTTGCGCTTTCGGTTTTACAAATCTTTGTGCCTAGCTATGGCATAGTCAGTCATAATCCTAAAATGGTTACCGCAACCTCGACGATCGCACTAATTACTTGTGGTTTCGTAATGGCTGCTTTTCTGGCCCTTATGCATGGGTTTGTTACATCAGATTTTTCTATCGCATTGGTCGCTGAACATTCACATTCATCAAAGCCAATGATCTATAAAATATCTGGCTTATGGGGCAATCATGAAGGCTCTTTGCTTTTATGGATTTTAATTTTGTGCTTGTTTGCCGCCGCTTTGGCAGCAGGTTTCACGTCAATGCCAGCTATATTGAAAGCCCGCATTTTGGCTGTACAAGGGGTGATTGCGACCGCCTTTATCGCCTTTAGCCTGTTCACCTCAAATCCTTTTGCGCGGCTTGCTAATGCCCCCTTGGATGGGCGCGGTCTTAACCCGGTATTACAAGATCCCGGCCTCGCGATGCACCCGCCTATGCTTTATATTGGTTATGTTGGGCTGTCGCTAGCCTTTGCATTTGCGGTCGCCGGATTGATTGAGGGGCATATTGACACATTATGGGCGCGGTGGGTGCGGCCCTTTATTCTGGCCGCTTGGTGCGCATTAACGCTAGGCATCGGACTGGGCAGCTGGTGGGCTTATTATGAGCTTGGCTGGGGCGGTTGGTGGTTCTGGGATCCGGTTGAAAATGCTTCGCTAATGCCGTGGCTCGTTGCAACAGCTTTGCTTCATTCTGTGCTGGTGCTTGAACGGCGCGGCGCGCTAAAAAGCTGGACTATCTTGCTAGCTATACTGGCTTTTTCATTATCACTGCTGGGTACGTTTATTGTTCGTTCAGGCATTCTGGTATCGGTGCATAGTTTTGCCAGCGATCCTTCACGCGGCGTGTTCATTCTGGCCATTTTAATGGTGGCTATCGGCATTCCATTAGCGCTATTTGCATGGCGTGGCCCACAACTGACAAGCTCAAGCGATTTTGCCATTAATAGTCGTGAAGGTATGTTGATATTGAATAACCTTTTGCTGGTGTCATCAACAGTTGTTGTCTTGACAGGCACCTTATACCCCCTAGCTTACGAGCTTGCCAATGGTGGTAAAATATCGGTTGGCCCGCCTTATTTTAATGCGACATTTAATCCGCTTCTGGCGCTAATGGCAATCGGGATGGCGATTGGCCCACTTTGTGCTTGGCGCAAACAGTCATTGCGCGGGTTGTGGCGTATTTTAGGCATGATGGCATTAGCCGCACTGGTCGCCATGATCTCATATGCCTTTGCGCTGAATAAGGTCAATGTTTCAGCAATAGCGGCAACTGGTATTATCATCTGGCTAATGGCCGGTATAATAGCTGAAATAGCGGTTCGTATACAGCTGTTCAAGGTGCCTTTTGCACATAGCTGGCGGCGTTTTACAGGTTTGCCATTGGCCAGCCATGCTGTCACTCTGGCGCATTTTGGCTTTGCTTTATTCCTGTTTGGCGCGGTGGCTGACAGCTATCATCGAAGTGAGACTATCACCCGCGCCAAAGCCAACAGCGTCATTGATTTACCTGATACGGTTATTGGACAGGGACGCTATTTTGAATTTGCAGGCGTCGAAGCACGCGAAGGGGCTAATTATGTCACCCAGACAGCCCTGCTTCATCTATATGACAAAGACGCGTCAAAGCTGGACATTTTGACACCAGAAATACGTCGCTTTCCTGTCGAACAGCAAACCACCTCAGAAGCTGCCATAAGAAGCCGTCTTTCAGGTGATCTTTATGCTGTTCTTGGTGATGGTAACGACGTCATTGGCTGGACATTACGTATATATCAAAACCCTTTTATCGGGTTTATATGGATTGGGGCGATTGTCATGGCTTTGGGCGGCGCACTAGCCATGATAGGTGGACGTCGAACACGCAACAAAATGATGCCACATCATGAATAGAGCAACCTTCATTATCCCTTTATTTGGCTTTTTGCTGATCGCCGTGATCGCTGGCTGGGCATTAATCGGTATGCTTGATGGTCAGCGTTCGGATAATCAGCTTCCCTCAGCCTTGCTCAACAAACCGGCACCTGAAACTATTCTGCCCGATATGGACGGCAACAAAACCGACCTCGCCCAATTTAAAGGTCAACCCATTTTGGTCAATTATTTTGCCTCTTGGTGTGCGCCATGCCGGGCCGAGGCACCTGCCCTTGGGCTGCTGTCAAAGCGTATAGGCATTGTTGGCATTGCCTATAAAGACCGGCATGAAGATACAAAGACGTTTCTGACCGAATACGGCAATCCATTTAGTGCTATTTTGGTCGATAAGGATGGCATGACCGCCATCAGTTGGGGCGTTTATGGCGTTCCAGAAACCTTTATCCTCGATAAAAACGGGATGATTCTATTGCGCCATGCAGGTCCTGTTACCCGCAAGGTTCTAGAACAAGATATTGAGCCAATTCTGGAAAGTCTGGGGTTATGATACGCCAATGGCTAGCGCAACTGCGTCTTATCAACTTATCGCTTTTGATTAGGGCGCTTTTGATGGGGACGCTTTTAATGAGCGCGCTTATTATGCCAATCGCCCCATATCAACAACAGGCTTGGGCGATCACTGTCGAAGAAAGGCTGGATGATCCGGCGATGGAAATGCGCGCACGTACTATCGGACGCGAATTACGATGTCTTGTGTGCCAAAATCAATCAATCGATGATTCTGACGCTGAACTGGCGGTTGATCTGCGCAAACTTGTCCGCCAGCGTCTTGTCGCCGGGGATACGGATGCTGAAGTCATAGCGTTTATACGTGAACGTTATGGTGATTTTGTCTTGTTCAAACCGCCTGTATCTTCATCAACATGGCTTTTGTGGGGTGCCCCTATCATAGCGCTTGGGCTTGGTCTGATTATCATCCTCATGGCACGACGCAAGCCGTCCCCCGAAACAATCATATCATCTGCCACATCCTCTGCTACATCCTCTGCGCCAACCACAACTAAAGTTTCTGAAAGTGAAAGTGTAGATGTAAGTGTAAGCGTAGGTGCAAAACCAACAGCACGATTCACCCCCATTATGTTAATCATGGGCGCGGGTGTGATCGCGCTTGTTCTGGGTATATATGCGATACTTGGGCGACCTGACCTGCCTGATCAGCCGCTGGCCGCACGGCAAACAGATATCGCAAAGGAACGTAGCGACCTCAAGCAAATGCGCGCTGCCAGCATTGATGCGTTGCAAAAAGCGCAAGAGGCAACAGAAGCCAACCCTGATGATATAGCTAACTGGCTGAATCTGGCTGACAAAGCGAGCGTGTTGAATGATTATGAAACAGAATTATTTGCCCTTGGCATGGCGCTTGAAATTGCGCCAAACTCTACGCCGCTTATGGCCATTCAAGCCGAAGCAATGGTGCGCGCTGCAGAAGGTCAGGTTACATTGCCTGTGCGAGAACGTCTGGCCAGCATTCTGGAACGTGATCCAACCCAACCAAGGGCATTGTTTTTAACTGGTCTGGCTGCCTATCAAGATGGCCGGAAAGACCTCGCCCTTGACGTGTGGCAACAACTGCTTGATGCTTTGCCAGAAGACGCACCAGCTTTACCCATGCTTAAAGCTCAGATTGCTGCCATTAAAGCGGAAATGTAGGTCTATTTATTTGCGTCGTCGTCAGTAATATCATCATCTCTATAATCTAAATTCTGCGAGGGTGCCGCTGCGGCTGGCATAGGGGCAGACAAAGTTACATCAACGTCACGCGCCTTTTCTCTATAGACCATGTAAAGGCCACCAATCAAAATCAGGCCCATCCCGATCCAGGCGCTGGTCTCAGGCCATTCATCCCAGATCAACATGCCCCAGAAAATACCTGACGGGATCGCCACATATTCAAACGGCGCGATCACCGACGCTTCTAAAACGCGATAGGCATGGGCTGACGTTACAGACAGCAATAAAACCGAAATGCCACAAATCAGAATAAACAGATAATCCATCAGCGATAGCGATGCAGGCGCACGCAACAGAAAATCGATCGTTGGATTATCGCTGTCCGGACGCTGCATAAATATATTCATCACCAACAGCAAACCGCCAACCACTAAATAGCAAATTTGCTGGACTGATACCATGGTGGCCAGATCTCCCATGCCGCTTAGACGCCGTGTCCATATCTGGCATAGGGCATAGCTTAATGCCGACAGCACAACCAGCAATGTTTCTGGACGGAATTCATCACCACCAGGCTGAATAATGACAATCATTCCCACCAACCCAATCAAAACCGCAATAGCACGATGAATACCTATGGTTTCTCCAAGAATTGGCACCGAAAGCAAGGTGATGAAAAGCGGAGATACAAAGAATATCGAAATGGCTATGGCCAAGGGCAAACTACCAAGTGCGGCAAAGAAGCTAATCATCGCCACCACAATGCACATGCCGCGCCCTACAAACTGCCAGAATATATGTGCTGGTAGCCTAAACATTTTGGATATGCCTCGACTGACAAGCATAACAATTATAATTGAAAGTATCGCCCGCAAAAACATGATCTGACCAAGCGACAGATAAACGCTCATCAACTTTATAAGCGCATCATTAATCGGAATAACAGTCATGCCAAAGGCAAATAGCGCAAGCACAATAACGGGCTTATTAAAACTATACTGCCACATACCAAATATCTTTCAAACTACGTATCACCCAAGGATTAATGTCCTCTATCAGCAATTTCAATTCTGCGAAAGCATCAAATATTATCAACTCAAACCCCAATAACCAGCATATCTCGCCATTGAGAATTCAGATTGATATAAAACATGTCTTGAGGCAGTGTGTTCTTATAATTTATGCTTCACATCTAGCCTATGTAGGATGCAATCTGACTTACCAGAAATAGGGTGTATTGATGACAGTTCTCAAAGGTTCATGCCATTGTGGAAACATTCAATTCGAAGTCCATAGCGGGCTTCGTGATATTGTGAAATGCAACTGTTCGCTTTGCAGCCGCAAAAATGCGCTTATGGCACAGGCAGAACCAGAGGAATTTGTTCTTGTGTCAGGTGAAGACAGTTTAGGACTATATCAATGGAATACCGGAGTGGCGCGGCACTATTTCTGCAAAAATTGTGGCATCTATACGCATCATTGGCGGCGAAGCAAACCTTGCTTTGCCTATAACGTTGCCTGTATTGAAGGGGTGGATAAAGATAGTATCACTAAATTCACTCAGGTTGACGGGCGAAGTTTCTCCGTCACTAAAGAAGATTAAAACACCTAAAACGGTGCACATTAAATTTACCATAAGCAAAAGCGTGGAGCATAAGCATGGCGTTACAGAAAAATTATATTGCGGGCGAATGGCTCGAGGGCGACAGTGCCATCGAAAACCAGAATCCGTCTGACCTAAGCGATATTATCGGCACATATGCCCAGGCTAGCCAGGCACAGTTGGACATGGCTTTTGAAGCGGCTGAAGCTGCCCAAAAAATCTGGGCGAAAACGGGTCTTGAAGCCCGCCAGACTGCCCTGATGAATATTGGCAATGAGCTGATGGAACGTAGCGCTGAGCTTGGCACTCTGTTGAGCCGAGAAGAAGGAAAGCCGTTAGCCGAAGGCAAAGGCGAGGTTTACCGCGCTGGACAGTTTTTTACCTATTACGCCGCAGAAACATTACGGCAAATGGGTGATACAGCCGACTCTGTGCGCCCCAATATCGAGATTGATGTGCGACGAGAGCCTGTTGGCATTGTTGCCATCATCAGCCCATGGAACTTTCCTACAGCCACCGCCGTCTGGAAAATAGCACCGGCGCTAGCATTCGGAAATGCCGTTATCTGGAAGCCAGCTAATCTGGTGCCAGCTTCTGCTGTCGCCCTTGCCGAGATCATCGCACGTCAGGACTTACCAAAAGGCCTGTTCAGCCTAGTGATGGGTCCAGGCGGCCGTATTGGCCAAGCTCTGGTTGAAAGCGCGGCGATCAACGCCATCAGCTTTACCGGTTCGGTTAATGTTGGTAAACAGATTGCAACATCGGCAATCGGCAATCTAACCAAAGTGCAGATGGAAATGGGATCAAAGAACGCATTAGCCGTTATGGATGATGGCGATCTTGATCTGGCTGTCACCTGTGCATTAGGTGGGGCATTTGGCGGCACTGGCCAGAAATGCACCGCCTCTTCACGCCTCATTGTGCATGAAAAAATTCATGATGAATTTGTCGAAAAACTATCAAAGGCGACCTCGTCGATGGTTGTGGATCATGCGCTTAAAGACGGCACCCAGTTGGGGCCAGTGGTCAGTGAAACGCAGTTAAACGAAAATATGGCTTATATTGATCTAGCCAAAAGCGAGGGTGGTGAAATCTTATGTGGCGGCGAACGCGTATCGCGCGAGACCGAGGGCTATTACATGACCCCAGCTTTAGTTGCCAATACCCGCAATGACTGGCGAATCAACCGTGAAGAGATGTTTGCGCCCATCGCATGTATTATCAAAGCTGGCTCATATGATGAGGCTCTGAACCTTGTGAATGATACAAATTTTGGCCTAACATCGGGGATCATCACAAAATCACTAGCACGTGCAACACATTTTCGTCGTAATGCCCGCACTGGATGTGTCATGGTCAATCTAGCAACAGCTGGCACCGATTATCATGTGCCGTTTGGTGGTCGTGGCGACAGCTCGTATGGCCCGCGTGAACAAGGTGGTTATGCCGAAGAATTCTACACCACTGTCAAAACATCCTATATTGCGTCAGGAACGCCGGAATAATCATGCATCTGATCGATAATTTACAATATGCCAATTGGTCTGAAAAAATATTCCGCCAAATGCGTGAAGGCAATGTCGATGCGATTCATGTCACCATCGCCTATCATGAGAGCTTTCGTGAAATGGTTGCCAATGTCGAAAAATGGAATCTCTGGTTTGATCGCTTTCCTCAGCTAATTTTCCATGGCAAGACTGGGGACGATGTCCGCCGTGCAAAGGCAGAAAAACGGACTGCTATATTCTTTGGCTTTCAGAACCCCTCACCTATTGAAGACGATATTGGGCTGGTGGAAATATGCCACACCCTTGGCGCACGATTTATGCAGCTTACCTATAATAATCAATCCCTGCTGGCTACCGGCTGTTATGAAGATGAAGATACTGGCATCACACGGATGGGACGGCAGGTTATCAAAGAGATGAATCGCGTTGGACTGGTCGTTGATATGAGCCATTCTGCCGAACGATCAACGCTTGATGCTATAGATGTGTCCGAACGTCCCATAGCCATAACCCATGCTAATCCTGATTTCTGGCATCCAGCTAAACGAAATAAGTCTGACGATGTTTTAAAAGCTTTAGGCGCGTCCGGTGGTATGCTCGGATTTTCGCTTTATCCGCATCATCTGAAAGATAAATCAAACTGCACGCTTGCGAGCTTTTGCGAGATGATTGCGCGAACAGCCGATTTGATGGGCATAGATAATATCGGTCTTGGTTCGGATTTATGTCAGGATCAGCCAGATTCTGTTGTTGAATGGATGCGCGTTGGCCGCTGGACAAAAGATATCGATTATGGTGAAGGATCGGCCTCAAATGCAGGCTTTCCCCCCATGCCAGAGTGGTTTAAAGATAATCGCCATTTTGGCAATATTGAAGCAGGCTTGATGGCTCATGGCTTTTCGACGACAGAAACCGCCGCTATCATGGGAGAGAACTGGTTGCGGTTTTACGATAACAATTTTGGTGCATTAGGCGTTTAAGATTTAACAAGGTAAATCTATGGGAAAGACTGTTTCGGCAAATAACCAGACACAAATACCACTCCGGGCAGGTAACGATGTCATGCGTCTTGCGCGGATGGGGTCTTTCCATCAAAGCCGGCTCAGCTTCATGCGGGTCTTGCTTCGTCGCCTCAAAAGCGAAAATTGGACATTCACGCGCCCCGTCTGGGACATTGATGCCAATGGTGTCGGCGTGGCCACATACAGTGCTATTGGCCCTCAGCGCACTTATACATTGGTTGCGTTTGCCCATGATTTGCCTGATGAGCTGAGGTCTGACCGCGTTATTGCCGAAGCGTGGGATGCCACATTT